>NZ_WWIC01000209.1:0-8428 GCF_009872555.1 Streptomyces sp. SID5643 | reverse complement strand
CCGGTACTGCGCAAGGAGTTCGCCAAGAACCGCCCGGCCGAGGTGCCGGACGCCCCGAACCACGCCTCCCTGCTGGCGGCAGCAGGAGCAGCCTCCAAGGAGGCAACCGCCGCATGAAGCTGGTCGCTGTATCCGCGGGACTGAGCACCCCCTCATCCACCCGCTTGCTGGCCGACCGTCTCACGGAGGCGGTCCGCGACGAGGTCGCTGCTCAAGGCCACAAGACGGAGGTGGAGGTCATCGAACTGCGCAGCCTGTCCGGTGCCATCGCCAACAACCTCGTCACCGGGTTTCCCCCACCGCCGCTGGCCGACGCGATCGGAGCGGTGACCAACGCCCATGGCCTCGTGACCGTGACGCCAGTGTTCTCAGCGTCCTACAGCGGGCTGTTCAAGTCCTTCTTCGACCTGATCGACCCCGCTGCCCTCGCGGGCAAGCCGGTCCTCATAGGGGCGACCGGTGGTACGCCCCGGCACTCTCTGGTGCTGGACCACGCCCTGCGTCCCCTCTTCTCCTATCTGAAAGCCGTGGTCCTCCCCACCGGCGTATACGCGGCGTCGGAGGACTGGGGATCCGGCGGCGGCGCGCACACGGAAGGTCTGTCCGGCCGCGTACACAGGGCGGGCCGGGAGATGGCCTCGCTCCTCGTCGCCAGAGCGACCGATCCCCGCCCCGATGACGACGCCACTGAGGCCGGCAAGCAGCTGGCCGATCTTCGCTTCGACTGAGCACGCCCCCACTGCCGTACCCGGGACGGGCAGTTGCATGAGAACCCGTTGTGCCGCAAGCGGCATCCGGGCCGGCGCCGCCCGGCGGATGGGCCGAAGCCGGGGTATTGCGGTCAATCGGCCGGAGTCTCAACGGACTTCACACGGCCCCGGTCGATCGGGGGCTGCCGCTGACGGCGCGGGGTGTCCCTCGGGCCGGGGATGTCGACGTCGATGCGGCCCATCACCCTCCGGGCCGCTTCGACGAGTTCGGGCGGTCCTTCCACGGTGAACCGGCAACTGAAGGTGATCAGGAAGCCGAGGAGCGCCGACCACGACCAGGCCCCCATCCGGATCCGGGTGATCCGGTCGTCGATCGCTTCGAAACTGGCGGATCCCGGAGCCCATTTCGCCACCAGCGTCGCGGGGCACTCCATCAGGACGGTGCCCCAGCACGGCCAGCTGTCGAGGCTGTCACCCCGATCGGGCCGGCTCTGGACGAAGCGGGTGATGTCCTCGTCGGGAAGCTCACGCTCGCCGAAGCGCCACGCGGTGGGCGCCAGAGACCGGATGCGGTCGAGCCGGTAGGCGTCCCAGGAACACCGCTGCTGGTCGTAGGCCACCAGGTACCAGCGACCCGACCAGACGACGAGCCGGTGGGGTTCGGCCAGCACCTCGCTGTCCTCCATCGAGTCGTGGTCGATGGAGCGGTAGGAGAACCTCACGAGGTCGCGTCGCTGAGCTGCCGTGCTGAGCTGCGCGAGGAGTGCGGGATCGATCTGGGGCGGAGCGAGTTCCCACGCGTTCTCGATGTGTTCGATGGAGAAGGTCGCAAGACGGTGGGCCAGATGGGGCGGCAACAGCTCTTTGATGGAGTTCAGCGCGCGTTTGGTGGCGTCGCCCATGCCGGTCACCGAGGCCGGAGCGGTCTGGAGGGACAGCGCGATGGCCAAGGCCTGCTCGTCGTCGACCACGAGCGGAGGAAGACGCGCCCCGCGGGACAAGCGGTAGTAGCCGGACGGGCCTTTCGTCGCGGTGACGGGGTAGCCCAGCTCGCGCAGGCGGTTGATGTCGCGCCGCACGGTCCGGGGGGAGACGCCCAGCCGCTGGGCCAGCCCTTCACCGGTCCACTCCTTCTGGGTCTGCAGCAGGCTGAGGAGCTCCAGCGTTCGGTTCGCGATCAAGGACTGCCCTCCGGATCAGTGTGAGTAGAGGTCACCATGCGTCCGCTACTCCTGCCATAGTGCCCCGCGCCGGGGTTCAAAGGGTCTCCGGCCGACCCGGGCACCCCACCCTTCGGCGGCGGCCGGACCGGGCGCTTGCATCACACAGGATGGATCAACACCTTGTCCGACAATCCAACCCGGTCGTCCTTAACCAACCGAGACCGCTGGCTGGGCCTGCTCGCTGTTTCTCTCGGTGTGTCGCTGGTGGTCGTGGACTTCACCATCGTCAACGTGGTGATGCCGCCGATCATCGACGACCTGGAGATCTCGGCCTTCGACGCCCAGTGGATCCAGGAGTCCTACGCGATCGTTCTGGCTGCTCTGCTGTTGGTGATGGGGCGTCTCTCGGACGTCGTGGGAGCACGCCGGCTGTTCCTGATCGGCACCGTGATCTTCGGGTTGGCGAGCATCGCCGCGGCCGTGGCACCCTCCGGGGGGACCCTGATCGCCGGCCGGTTCGCCCAGGGTGTCGGCGGCGCGATCGTCATGCCGACCTCGCTCGCCCTGCTCAACATGACCTTCCGGGGCCCGGACCGGGGCAAGGCCTTCGCCCTCTGGGGCTCCACGATCGGTGCGGCAGCCGCGGTCGGACCGCTGCTGGGCGGCTGGCTCGCCGAGTACTCCTGGCGGTGGGCCTTCGGCATCAACATCTTCGTCGTGGCGCTGATCGTCCTGGGCGTCATGAAGTACCTGGACGAGTCCCCCCCGGCAGCCCGGCAAGATCGACACCGGCGGCGCGGTGCTGTCGGTGCTGGGCCTCGGGCTCCTCGCCTTCGCGCTGATCGAGGGGCGCAACTACGGGTGGTGGGAGCCTCAGAAGGACTTCGGCCCCTTCGGTGACGCGCTGAACCTGTCCGTCATCCCGGTCGCTCTGGTCGTCTCCGTGGCCTCCCTGGCACTGTTCCTGCTGCTTCAGCTCCGGTCGACCCGGGCGGACGGCACGGCACCGCTGATGGACACCTCGTTGTTCGGCATCAAGTCCTTCAGCACGGGCAACATCGCGACGCTGATCATCGCCCTGGCGGAGTTCGGCATGCTCGCCGTCCTGCCCCTGTGGCTCCAGTACACCCTGGGGTACTCGGTGCTCCAGACCGGACTGATCGTCTTCGTCGTCGCCGTGGGCAGCTTCTTCGCGAGTGGGGCGAGCTTCGGCATGGCCGAGAAGGTCGGCCCGATCGGCCTGGTGCGCATCGGCCTGGTGCTGGAGGCCGCAGGTCTGCTGATGTTCGGCCTGCTGGCCGGCAGCGACTCGCAGTGGTGGATCATCGGAATCGCCCTGTTCCTGTACGGCATGGGAGTCGGCTTCGCCACCGCGCAGGTCACCAACGTCGTCCTCGCGGACGTGCCGCCGCAGCACGCCGGCCAAGGGGCCGGAATCCAGAGCGCGGCACGTCAGCTCGGTTCCGCCCTCGGCATCGCCGTTCTCACGTCGGCCTTCTTCACGGCCCTGGACTCCGACCTGTCGGACCGGCTCGTCCAGCAGGGGACGCCCGCGCCCGAGGCGGACACACTGTCGTCGGCGGTCTCCGACAGCGCCGGCGCGATGATCTCCGGGCTGAGTGAGAACCCGCAGACGGCGCCGGCCGCCGACGCGGCCCGTGACGCCATGTCCCACGCCATCCAGATCAACGGCTACACCTGCGCCGCGCTGCTGGCGCTCGGCATGCTGGCGACCCTCCTCGTCCCCCGGCCCGAGGCCGGTGCCCAGCAGTGGGGCGAAGAGCACGACCGTGCTGAGGCCTCGGACGCCGACGTCAACGCCGGGAAGTCCTCCGCCTCTTAGGGCCGCCCGGACGGCCGGAGGCCCTCGATCGACCCGGACCGTTCAGTGGTCCGAGTAGCTGAAGTCCCCCACGGTCCAGGCGCTCACGTCCTCGATCGCGACCCGGTACATCCCGCCCGTCTCCGGGATCCCCACGGTGCCCTGGAGGATGCGGGCGACGTGGAAGTGCAGATGCGTGGGTGGCCCGTCCTCCTTCGTGGGCGTGTCGAAGACGGTGGAGAACTCGCCGAGCCGGGCGGAGCCGGTCAGCACCTCCGACACCCGCTGCCTCCACACGGCTTCGGGAGCCAGCCGGCCGGTGATGACAGCACCACCGGCGACCACGGTCAACGACATCTGGTTGCTCTGCCCGGACTCCACACGGGCAGCGATGTCAACGATCAGCTCGTCAGGCTTCGCCATGGGAGTGGATTTTATGCAACCGCCCGTCCCGGCGCTTCGGGTGGTGCCGGAACAGGGGTCGGCCGGGCGCCTGACGGGCAGGACGGGTGCGACGGACATCGAGACCTGAGGGGGCCCTGGTGCGTGATCTCGCGGAATCGGTCGAATCGGTGGAGCAGCTCGCCACGGTCTGGCGGGCCATGGTGCTCGACCGGGATCCGGATGCCGACGTGCGCGACCTGCCGGGCATCGCCGTGCGGTGGGCCGACTGCCGGTTCGCCTTCTGGAACTGCGTGACCCTGACGGACGTCGGAGCCGATGCCGGGCTGCTGAAGGAGCGGCTGGACGAGGCCGCCGGGATCATGCGGTCGAAGTCCCACGCCGGGTTCCTGTGGGTCTTCGAGGACCTGCTCGACGACGGGGCGCGTGCCGCGCTCGGAGCGGCCGCCGAACGGGCGGGCCTGCGATACGCCTTCCCCGGCACCGGCATGGCGGGAGACCTGCTGCCGGTCCCCGAGCCCGTCCACCCCGAGCTGGCCTTCGCGCGCGTGGACGACGACGACCTGCTGCGGGCGTACGCGGACATCAACGCGCGCGCCTACGGATTCCCCCTGGAGGACGGGCGGGACGGGCTCGCCGGGTCCTCGTGGTGGAAGAGCGGTGTGTTCGCGTACCTGGGGCTGCGCGACGGGGTCCCCGTGACCTGCGCCGCCACGGTCGAGGCGGACGGGCGGCTCTTCGTCGTGCTCGTCGCCACCGATCCGGCATGGGAGCGGCGGGGCTACGGGGAGGCCGTGACCCGCAAGGCCCTGTACGAGGGCGCCCGGGCGACCGGCCTGACCCGGGCCACGCTGCACGCGACCGCGGCCGGAGCGCCGGTGTACCCGCGGATCGGGTTCCGGCCCAACTCCCCGATGCGTTTCTACGCCCTCGGGGACTGAGGGAGGGATCTCGCAGCGGCGCCCGGGGGCGCGCCGGCGCTCCTCACCCCGCGTCGTTCGCCCCCGGCCGCCCGCCCACCGTGAACCCGGTGACCGTCCCGCCCCCGTCCCGCCGGAACGCGAACGGCGCCCCGCCGTGGGCGAGGGCCACCTCGCGGACGATGGACAGCCCGAGGCCGGAGCCCGGCAGGGAGCGGGCGTCGGCGGCCCGGTAGAAGCGGTCGAAGACGCGGGTGAGGTCGCTGTCGGCGATGCCCGGACCGCGGTCGAGGACCTCGACCCGGATGGTGCCGGGGCGGGCGGGCCCCGAGACGGCGATCTCGACGGGGGCCCGGCCGCCCTGGTCGAACTTCACCGCGTTCTCGACGAGGTTGGACAGCGCCCGGGTCAGCATCCCGGGCCGCCCGTCGGTCGTGGTGTCGCCGCTCGCGCGCAGCAGGATCTCGCGGCCGCTGCGGCGCCGGGCCACCCCCGCCACCTCCTCGGCGATGTCCGCGAGGTCCACCCGTCGCGGCGGCTCGGTGTCGGACTGCCCGGCCGCGAGGTCCACCAGCTCGTTGACCAGGTCGGTCAGCTCCCGGGCCTCCTGGCCCAGGTCGGCGACCAGCTCGTCACGGGCCTGCGGCGGGAGTTCGTCGATCCGGCGCAGCAGGGAGATGTTCGTACGCAGCGAGGTGAGCGGCGTGCGCAGCTCGTGGCCCGCGTCCTGGACCAGGCGGCGCTGATCCTCCTCGGACTGGGCGAGCCGGCCCAGCATGCGGTCGAAGGCCCGGCCCAGGCGGCCCACCTCGTCGTGTCCGGCCACGGGCACCTGGATGCCCAGGCGGCGGGTGCGGGCGACGTCCTCGGCGGCGTCGGTCAGCACGACCAGGCGGCGCGTGATCCGCCGGGCCAGCCACCAGCCGAACAGCCCGGCGCCGACCACCACGGCCGCCACCAGCAGCAGCGTCCGCTGCTGGAGCACCCGCAGCAGGTCCTCGACGTCGCTGAACTCCTGGGCGACCTGCACCGCGCCCCGGCCGTCGCCGAGGGAGACGGTGGCGACGCGGTAGACGTCGTCGCCCACGTCGACGTCCTTGTGCTCGGCCACGTCCCCGGACGAGGCCGCGGCGGCGATCCGCACGTCGGCGCCGGTGACCGGCAGCCCCGGGCTGCCGCGGTCGACGACGCGCCCGTCCGGGCCGAGCACCTGCACATCGGTGCGGGCGGGCCGTACGAGGTCGTGGCCCGGCGCGGCGGACGAGAAGTCGCCGGGCGCCATGCGGTTCTCCCGCACCTCGTCGCGCAGGTCCTGCACGACCTCGTCGAACACCGTCTGCTGGTCCACCCGCACCAGCCGCGCGGCGGCGCTGTACGACAGGATGCCGACCAGGATCGTCACGGCCGCCGTCACCGCCGCGAAGGACACCGCGAAGGTGGTGCGCAGCGAGACGAGGCCCGGCCGCCGCCCGGCCAGCAGCCGGCGCAGGCCGTCCACTCAGTCCTCCCGCAGCACGTAACCCACGCCCCGGACCGTGTGGATCAGCTGCGGCGCGTCCGGCTCGTCGAGCTTTCGGCGCAGGTAGCCGACGTAGACGGCGAGGTTCTTCGAGCCGGGCCCGAAGTCGTAGCCCCAGATGCGGTCGTAGATCGTCGAGTGGTCGAGGACGATGCCCGCGTTGCGCACCAGCAACTCCAGCAGCTCGAACTCGGTGCGGGTCAGCTCCAGCTCGCGCGCGCCGCGCCAGGCCCGGCGCGCCTGCGGGTCCATGCGGATGCCGGCGGCGTGGATGAACCGCTCCGGGAGCGGCCTGGGCGCCTCGGCCGCCGGTGCGCTCCCGGCGCCCACGGGGCTGGTACGGCGCAGCAGGGCACGCAGCCGGGCGAAGACCTCCTCCACGTCGAAGGGCTTCACCACGTAGTCGTCGGCGCCCGCGTCCAGGCCGGCGATGCGGTCGGCGGTCTCCACGAGGGCCGTCAGCATCAGCACGGGCGTCCGGTCGCCCTCGGCGCGCAGCACCCGGCAGACCTGGAGCCCGTCGATGCCGGGCATCATCACGTCCAGGACGAGCACGTCCGGACGGTTGCGGTGGGCCTGCGCCAGCGCCTCGACCCCATCGGCGACCGCCATGACCTGGTAGCCCTCCAGGGTCAGGGCCCGCTCCAGGGCATTGCGGATGGCGCGGTCGTCTTCGGCGAGCAGCACTGTCTGGGGCACGCGTCCAGTGTGCCAAGCCCGGGGGTTCCCGGAACCGTATGCGCTGCGCCGGAGCGTCCTTCTTACTGCCCTCTCACCAGGGGCCGGGCAACCGTGGAGCCGGGCCCTACCGTCCCCTCACCCTCGGTCCCGGGCGACCCGGGCCGCGTGCGTGGGAGCGTCGGGCACCTCGGCCGGGCGGTTCTTGGCGAACTCCTTGCGCAGTACCGGCACGACCTCCTCGCCCAGCAGGTCGAGCTGCTCCAGGACGGTCTTGAGGGGCAGTCCGGCGTGGTCGATCAGGAACAGCTGGCGCTGGTAGTCGCCTGCGTAGTCGCGGAAGGCGAGCGTCTTCTCGATCACTTGCTGCGGCGAGCCCACGGTCAGGGGCGTCTGCGCGGTGAAGTCCTCCAGCGACGGTCCGTGCCCGTAGACCGGGGCGACGTCGAAGTAGGGCCGGAACTCGCGTACGGCGTCCTGGCTGTTCTTCCGCATGAAGACGTGCCCGCCCAGCCCGACGATCGCCTGCTCGGGGGTGCCGTGCCCGTGGTGGGCGTACCGCGTCCGGTACAGCTCGACCATGCGCTTGGTGTGGTCGGCGGGCCAGAAGATGTTGTTGTGGAAGAAGCCGTCGCCGTAGTACGCGGCCTGCTCGGCGATCTCCGGGGAGCGGATCGAGCCGTGCCACACGAAGGGCGCGACGCCGTCCAGCGGGCGGGGGGTGGAGGTGAAGCCCTGGAGCGGGGTGCGGAACTTCCCTTCCCAGTCGACGACGTCCTCGCGCCACAGGCGGTGCAGCAGGGCGTAGTTCTCGATCGCGAGGTTGATGCCCTGCCGGATGTCCTTGCCGAACCAGGGGTAGACCGGGCCGGTGTTGCCGCGTCCCATCATGAGGTCCACCCGGCCGTCGGCCAGGTGCTGGAGCATCGCGAAGTCCTCGGCGATCTTCACCGGGTCGTTGGTGGTGATCAGGGTCGTGGCCGTGGAGAGGATCAGCCGCTCGGTGCGCGCCGCGACGTAGCCGAGCATCGTGGTCGGGGAGGAGGGCACGAAGGGCGGGTTGTGGTGCTCGCCGGTCGCGAACACGTCCAGACCGACCTCCTCGGCCTTCAGCGCGATGGCGACCATGGCCTTGATCCGCTCCCGCTCGGTCGGCGTCCGGCCGGTCGTGGGGTCGGGCGTGACGTCACCGACGCTGAAAATACCGAACTGCA
>NZ_WWIC01000208.1:0-12080 GCF_009872555.1 Streptomyces sp. SID5643 | reverse complement strand
CGCGCTGACGGGCCCGACGCGTCAGCGGCCTGTGGGGCGGCCCGGCCTACGGGCCGACGTGTCAGTGGCCGTGAGGTGACCCCGCCGGGCCCGGGCGGGCCGGCAGCCCTGGGGCGACCCGCGCTGACGGGCCCGAGGCGTCAGCGGTCCTGGCGCTCGTGCCGACGCCCGCGGTGTCGGCGGCTCGGGGCGACCGGGCAGGCGGCCTGCCGCGGCGGCAGGCCTGAGGCGACCGCTTTGGTGACCCGACCCAGCGGTCCTGGGGCGGCCCCGCCGACGGTTCGACGGGCCGACGGCTCTGGGAGCCGGCGTCGGCGAACCAGACGCGTCTGCCCTGGGGGCAATCCCGCTGACGAGGCCTGACGGGCGGTGACCGTGTCGAGGTGACCGCTGACGAGGCCTGACGGGCGGTGACCGTGTCGAGGTGACCGGCGGGCCGGCAGTCCCGGAGAGAACCGCGCCGACAGGCCAGTGGCCCTGAAGCCGACGTGCCTGACGAGCCGGTGGCTCCACGGCGACCGCCTTCGTGCCCCGGCGTTTCAGTGGCGGCGCCCGGCCGGGGCCGGTTCGATGTTCTCAACGCCCGTACGTGTCGCGGCAGATCGTCGCCTCCGGGCTGTCCGCCCGCCATCCCCCGTAGCGCCTGCCCAGTGCGCACACGTCCGCGTTGTCCTTCGGGACGCTCCTGTCGACGTCCTGGCGTACCGACTCCGAAACATCGGGGAGGCCGGCGTGTGACCGCTGGGGGCTGCGCCGGGTGGGCTCGGGGTGTTCCGGGTGTTCCGGGTGCGCGGGGCGGGGGCGGTGGGCGCGGTGGCCGGGCTGCGGCATTCCCGGTTCCGGTGCGGCCGGCGGAGGCGCGGCGGGGCGGGTCGTCGGCGTCACCGGCTCCGGGCGGCGGGACGCCTCTTCGATGAGCAGCAGGGCCTCGCGGGCCGGCGCCTGCACGATCTGGGTCTCCGCCTCGTCCTCCCGCTCCGGCGCCGACGGCCGGGACGGTGCCGACGAGGGCCCCGGCGCGGAAGGGTGCGGGACCGCCGTCGTACAGCCGGAGAGGGCCGACACCGCCACGGTCAGCAGGAGCGTCGCTGTGGTCGTCGTTCGATGCACCCGCGCAACTCTGGTGCGTCCGGCCCTCGCTGGGGTCTCGGACCTGGCGCAGGATGCCCCGCACGGGTGATCTCGCGCCCCGTACGGAGGGCGCCGGCGCGACGGGGGTGACGTCAGTCGCCGGTCGCGCCGTCGACGTGCTCGCGGATCAGGTCGGCGTGGCCGTTGTGCCGCGCGTACTCCTCGATCATGTGCGTGTAGATCCAGCGCAGGTTGAAGCGCTCGCCGGTACGGCGGTGTTTGCCCTCGGAGATGTCGTCGAGGCCGAAGCGGGCCGCGTTGCGCCGGGCGGTCCCGATCTCGGACTGCCAGGTGGCGTAGGCCTCCTCCCACGTGTCGGACTCGGAGAGATGGAACTCGCCGTCCGGATCCTCCTCGGTGTAGTAGATCGGGCCGGCCTCCTCGGCGGTGAGAACCTTGCGGAACCAGCCTCGCTCCACCTCCGCCATGTGCCGCACCAGTCCCATCAGGCTCAGCTCGGACGGCTCCACCGCGGTGGTGCGGAGCTGGGCGTCGGTCAGACCCTCGCACTTCCAGGCGAGGGTCTGGCGGTGGTAGTCCAGCCAGCCCTCCAGCATGGTGCGCTCGTCGGCGGTGGTGGAGGGCTCTTGGCGTTCGTTCGTCATGAACGCATCCTTTCCGAGCCTCCCCCGCCGCACCACAAGATTTTCAGCCCCCGAGCATGCCCTCCAGCAGTTCCCGCAGCCCGGCCCGCACCTCTTCCAGGCTCGGCACCTCGGCGCCGAACGACCCCGCCACACAGCTGAACATCAGCCCGTCGCCCCAGGCGATCAGCGACAAGGTGTGCCGGGCCGGGTCGGTCGAGCCCAAGCCGCTGACCAGGGCGGCGAGCTGGTCGCGGAAGCGGGCGCCGGTGGCGTCGAAGAAAGCCCGCAGTTCGGGGCGGCGCGTCGCCTCCAGGGCCAGTTCGTAGCGGGCGAGCGTGAGTGCGCGGTGGCCCGTCATGGCCCGGTGGGCCGCCAGGGCCAGTGCGTCCGCCAGAGGGCCGGGCCCGGCCCCGGGTTCCGGCATCTCGTGCAGGGCCAGGACCCGGGCCTCGCGATCGGCCAGGCGCCGCACCGCCAGCTCCAGCAGGGCCTGTCGGGTGCGCGCGAGGTTCGACGTCGAGCCCTGGGGGAGCCCGGCCGCCTCGTCGACTGCCCGGTGCGTGAGGCCGCGCATGCCGCGCTCGGCGAGCAGCGCGAGGGCGGTGTCGGCGACCAGGTCGGAGCGGGAGGGGCCGGCGGTGCGTACGGACATGGGGTCACGCTACCCGTCCGACTACAGCTGTAGTAACGTCGATGGCGTCACTACAGGTGTAGTCGCGTTTGAGGAGGGGCCATGACACAACCCGGGCATGCCGTCGTGATCGGTGGCGGAATCGGAGGCCTGACGGCGGCGGTCGCCCTGCACCGGCGCGGCCTGCGGGTCACGGTGCTGGAGCGCGCCCCCTCGCTGGAGCCGGTCGGCGCGGCGATCTCCCTCGCGCCCAACTCCCTGCGCGCGCTGGACGTCATCGGACTCGGCGACGAGATCCGCGACCTCGCCGCCTGGTCCGGGGACGGCGGACTGCGGGCCCCCTCCGGGCGGTGGCTCTCGCGGTCCTCCGCCGACGCCGCCGCCGAGCGCTACGGGGGCCCGCTCGTCCTGCTGCACCGCGCCACCCTCATCGCGAGCCTGGCCTCCCGGCTCCCGCCGGACGCCATCCGCACGGACACCGCCGCGACCCTCACCGACCGCGGCGGCCCCGACCGGCCCGCCCGGGTCGACGCGGGCGGCGAGGTGCTGGAGGCCGACCTGGTGGTGGGGGCGGACGGCATCCGCTCCGCCGTACGCCACGCCCTCTTCCCCGCCCACCCCGGGGCCGTGTACTCCGGCTTCACCGCCTGGCGGCTCGTGATCCCCGTGCCCGCCGAGTTCGCCTCGCACGAGACCTGGGGCAGGGGCCGGATCTGGGGCACGCACCCGCTCAAGGACGGCCGCGTCTACGCCTACGCCGCCGCCGTCACGCCCGCCGGCGGCCACGCGCCCGACGAGAGGGCCGAGCTGCTGAGCCGCTTCGGCGACTGGCACGACCCGATCCCCGCCGTCCTCGCCGCCGCCCGGCCCGAGGACGTCCTGCGCCACGACGTCCACCACATCACCGAACCCCTGCCCGCCTACCACCACGGCCGGGTCGCCCTGCTCGGCGACGCCGCACACGCCATGCCCCCGACCCTCGGCCAGGGCGGCAACCAGGCCATCGAGGACGCGATCGTCCTCGCGCACCACCGCGACGACCTGCCCGCCTACACCGCCGCCCGGCTGCCCCGCACGACCGCTGTCGCACGCCGGGCCGTGCGGGTCGCCCGGCTCAACCTCATGACGAACCGCGCAGCGATCGCCGTACGTGACGCCGCCATGGCCACCCTCTCGAAGGCCGGTCCCGCCCTCGTCCTGCGCGGTTTCGACGGCATCGCCGACTGGCGGCCCCCGCAGGCGGACGCCGTATGCTCCGAGCAGACCCCGGCAGGCAACCGTTAGAGGAGATCACCCCGTGAAGGTCGGCTGCATCGGACTCGGCGACATCGCGCAGAAGGCCTACCTCCCGGTCCTCGCCTTCCAGCCCGGGGTGGAACTGCACGTGCAGACCCGTACGCCCGCCACCCTCGACCGGGTCGCCGACGGCCTGCACGTCCCGCCGGAGCGGCGGCACACCACCCTCGACTCCCTGATCGCGGCGGACCTCGACGCGGCGTTCGTGCACGCCCCCACGCTCGTGCACCCGGAGATCGTGACGCGGCTGCTGGAGGCGGGCGTTCCGACGTACGTCGACAAGCCGCTCGCCTACGAGATCGACGACTCCGCGCGGCTGGTGTCGCTCGCCGAGGAGCGGGGAGTGAGCCTCGCCGTCGGCTTCAACCGGCGCCACGCCCCCGGCTACACGCAGTGCGCGGACCATCCGCGCGAGCTGATCCTCATGCAGAAGAACCGCATCGGGCTGCCGGAGGAACCCCGCGCGATGATCCTCGACGACTTCATCCACGTCGTCGACACCCTCCGGTTCCTGGTGCCCGGCGAGATCGACGACGTGACCGTGCGCGCCCGCGTCCAGGACGGGCTGCTCCACCACCTGGTGCTCCAGCTCGCCGGGGACGGCTTCACCGCGCTCGGCGTGATGAACCGGCTCAGCGGTTCGGCCGAGGAGATCCTGGAGGTGTCCGGGCAGGACACCAAGCGGCAGGTGATCAACCTCGCCGAGGTCGTCGACCACAAGGGCCAGCCGACCGTGCGGCGGCGCGGGGACTGGGTGCCGGTGGCCCGGCAGCGCGGGATCGAGCAGGCGGTGCTCGCCTTCCTCCACGCCGTCCGCACCGGCAGGGTGCTCAGCGCCCGGGACGCGCTGGAGACCCATGAACTGTGCGAGCGGGTGGTACGGGCGGTTCAGGAGCGGACCGCCTGAGCCGCACGATCCGCAGTCCCTCGCCGACGGCCCACAGGGCGAGGATCAGCATCGCCGCGTGCACCGTCCAGTCGCCGTGGCGGACGTAGGGCGTGGTGCCGTGGGCGCGGGGGATGTCGTGGATCCGCGCGGCGGAGGCGTCCGTGCCGAGCCACGATCCGACGCGCTGCCCGTCCGGGCCGTAGACGGCCGAGACGCCCGTCAGGGTCGCGTGCACCATGGGGCGGCCGGTCTCGGCGGCCCGCAGCGCGGCGAGCGACGCGTGCTGCCCGGGCGCCCAGCTGTGCTGGAACGTCGACGTCGACGACTGGCCGATCAGCACGTCGACGCCCTCCCGGGTGAGGTGGCGGGTCATGTCGGGGAAAGCGGTCTCGAAGCACACCAGCGGGCCGACGCGCAGATCGTCCCCGACGTTCATCACGACCGGCTGCGAACCGCGCCTGCGGTCCTCGCCCGCGGCCTTGCCGACGGACGTGGCCCAGCCGAGCAGGGACCGGGCCGGGATGTACTCGCCGAAGGGCACGAGCCGCATCTTGTCGTAGCGCTCGCCGGTCAGGCCGTCGGGCCCGGTCAGGACCGAACTCTTGTAGATGCCGGGCTTGTCGGAGCGCCGGGCGTCCACGTTGACCAGGATGTCGGCGCCCGTCGCACGGGAGAGGTCCGCGAGCCGCCGGGCGAGGTCGGGCCGGTCGTCGAGGTCGAATCCGATGCTGCTCTCGCCCCAGACGATCAGGTCGACGTCCTGGCCGGCGAGCCGGCGGGTGAGCTGCTCCTCGCGGGCGAACCGGCCGTCCGGGCCGACGATGACGCCGGGCTGCACGACGGCGATCCGGACCCGGCCGTCGACGGCGGGGCGGGGCGAGAACGCCCAGGCGGTGGAGGTGGCGGCGGCCGTCGCGACGAGACCGGCCACGGCGGGCACCCGGGCCCGGGGGACCGCGACGAGCACGGCGACCGCGACGTTGACGGCGACGAGCAGGTAGCTGAGCAGCCATACCCCGCCCACCGAGGCGAGCCGCAGCGCGGGCTCGGTCTGCCACTGACTGCTGCCGAGCATGCCCCAGGGGCCGCCGAGCCCCTGCCAGGAGCGGACCAGCTCCACGGCCAGCCAGCCCGACGGCAGGACCAGCAGGGCGACCGTGATCTGCCCGAGGGAGGGAAGGCCTCCGAGGAGACGGCGTACCAGCCAGCCCCAGGGTGCCCACAGCGCACCCAGCAGGGCGGCGATGAGAAACGTGAACACGTGCAGGCTCGGCAGCAGCCAGTGGTGCATGGCCAGCATGAAGCCGAAGCCGCCCCACCAGCCGTCGTACGCGGCCCGCCTGCCGGTCGGCGCGGTGCGCAGCAGGAGGAGCCAGGGGACCAGGGCGGCGTAGGCGCACCACCACAGGGACGGCGCGGGGAAGGCCAGGACGGGGAGGGCACCCGCGACCGCCGCGGCGGCCGAGCGGCGCCAGGGGGAGGCGAGCCAGTGGCCGAGCGTCTTCATAGGCGCCTCCTACCCGCGGGTGCCTCCAGTGTGCGCCTTGCGGACGATCTAGGACACAGGACGCCGGGTCAGTTGACCACAGGCGTGGTCCGCGGCTCGGGAAGGCGCCGCCACTTCTCCCGCACGACGACTCCGCTCAGCCGCCGGCCGTCGTCCGTGCGCACGCCGCGAAGGCGTACCGGCCACCGCACACGAAGTCCGGAGCGGGCCCCGCGGTGGCCAGGGGATTGACGTAGTCGGCCTGCACCTCGGCCGTGTCGCCGGTCGCCTGCTCCCGGACCCCGAAGCGCACCCGCCGGTTGACGATCAGATGCTGCCGGACCGGGAACGGCCGCAGCCTCTGCGCGAGCCATGCGGCGACCGCCCGGGCCTCTCCCTCGACGCCGCCGGCCGAGCGGTAGTCCGCCCGTCCTTGAGGGACGAAAAGCCCCCGGTACGCTCCGGGTCGTCGTCGTCGACCGCCACCGCGCAGTCGGTGATCAGCCCGTCGACGGCCAGCCGGTCCCTCACGGTAGCGAGCTCCACGCGGTGCGCCATCGGCTCAGTGTCGGGGATGGCGGAGCAGGGGCCAAGAGCTGCGCGTGCGCGATATTCGGTGGCCGCCGGGGGCCGTGGGAGGCCAGCCTGTCCTCCGTGAACGATCTGCACGAACCGAGATTCCGGGTGCGCGCCCGCCACACCGACTCCACGATCACCGTCTACCAGGCCTACCGCCGGGAGATCGGCGTCCCCGCCGCTCGCCTGGGCCGCTTCCCGTCGGCCTGGAAGCGGGAGCGCATGACATGGGTCATCAAGCCGCGTTCACAGACTCCTACGCGTCGGCCCGTCCTGGTTCGTCACATGCCAGTGGGTCCTGAGACGCAGCTGCGCCGGATGTCGAAGGGGCGTGTCGGAGGTAGTGGTAGCCGGGTCGAAGCCGGTCGCCAGCGAGGCCTCAACCTGATTCCGTAGGAGACCGCTGAGCTGGGTTGTACCTCGTCATCCCTGAGCCACCGAGGAGCTTCGGGCGGGTGAGTCTGCCGTAGATCGGTTTGTCAGTCCCCGCCCGTACGCTGTTCGCGGTGTAGGTCGAGAGGTGGGGAGGGGCTCATGGCAAGACGGCTGTCGGTAACGCAGCGGATCGCTCTGATCAACAAGTGGAGGAATCCGCCGGGCCCTTCAGAGCGACTTCGGCTAGAGCGGGCCGAGCGCATGGTGAAGGAGGCCGTCAATGCGCACGGACCCTTCCAAGGGCTAGACATCACAGTCGCGGCGAAGGGTTCTTACCCCAACAAGACCAACGTCCGCGGCGACAGTGACGTGGACATCATGGTCAAGCTCAACGACCCCTTTCGCACCGACGGCATGGCGGAATGGTGGTTTGGTCAACCCGCTGGGTACCGGGGGCCGTGGACCAAGGCGAAGCTTCGTGAGGAGGTCCACGCGGCACTCACCGACTACTTCGGGTGGGTGGACGCGGACCACAACCTCGCCTTCTACGTCCCCGAGGTCGCGGGCAGCCGTCCGAGCATCGACGTTGTGCCGTGCTTCAAGTGGGTGAAGTACGACTTCGCGGCGCCCGGGGGCGAGTACGTGGGGAGCGTCGTCTACGGGCGCAACGGCAAGAAGGTCATCAACTGGCCCGAACTCCAGTTGGCCAACGGCCGTACCAAGAACACCAACACCAACCTGCGGTACAAGTTCCTGGTGCGGGTCCTGAAGAACGTGGAGAACGACCTCGCGGCCCAGGGCGTGATCAAGGCCTTGCCTTCGTACTTCTCCGAGTGCCTGATCTACAACGTGCCGGACCACGTCCTCCTCGCCGGCGACTTCGATGACGCGGTCCGCGCGAGCTTGCAGGAGGTCTATCGGCAGATCACGTCCCTCTTCGGTCCTCAACGTATGTGGGAGCCGAACGGGATGAAGAAGGTGTTCGGCGAAGGCCAGAAGTGGAGCGAGAAGGACGCTCGAGAATTGATCGAAGGTGCCTGGCACTACCTCGGCTACGAGGACTGACGATGGGTACAGCCACCACCGTACGCATCGGCGCCACCATCGCAGCCACCCTGTACACGGTCATCCTGATCCTGCTGGGCCTGTACCCGTCGCAGTTCCGGTACCTGTTCGCCTACATTCCGGCAGCTGTCGGGTACGGCGTCATCGTCTTCGACAAGTGGGCCTGGCGCTGGCCCGTCATTCACCGTTTCACCGCTCGCCCTTGGGTCACCGGGACCTGGCGCGTGATGCTGTCCCCAAGTCCGGACAGCCGAATACCAGAGGGGGGAAACCGGGGTCCGATCGTCACCTACATGACGGTCGAGCAGACCTTCTGGAGCCTGCACGCCACGCTCCGCACTAAGGAGAGCACATCCCGGTCGAGCAACGCCACCATCGGCTCCCCCGAGAACTCCGGTACCGCAGAGATCGGGTTCCTCTACGACAACACGCCCCGCGCAGAGCACCAGCACCGCAGCCCCCGGCACGAGGGAGCCTGCCGGATCTCCGTCGCGGGCCTGAACCCCCGGGCAGCAACTGGGTATTACTACACCAGCCGGTTCACCGCCGGTGACATGGACTTCACCCTGCTCAACCGCTCCACTGACTACGCCACGTTCGCCGAAGTCCAAGCAGCAGACCCAGAGCACACCACAAGCTGACTCAGCCCTGCCCGAGGAGGCCGGTTACCCGGTGCGCTGTCAACCTCAAATGAGTGGAGGCCTGCATGGAGGGAGGGTGCGTGGCCATCAGCATTGCTAGAGGGCGGTGAACGCTGCTTGACATGGGTCATCAAGCCGTGTTCACAGCCTGCAAGGGGCCGGTGTCTCAGCTCTGGATGGCATCAAACCCGTTGGGCGAGCTTGCCGGAGTGTGGATCATGGAGCCGTGACGAAGTGGACGCTTCAGTCAAGCGGCCGACGGGTGAGCCGGGGCTCTCTCGGCGTACCAGCGGGCGATGCGGGACCGGCTGCTTTCGGCCCCCGTGGTGCCTGCGCCAGGCCGCTGGCGACCCGTCTTCGAGTACACATACGGCGTTCCTGTCGGCGGGCTTCTCGGGATCGGCTTCGCGACGCATCACGACAGCGACCACGATCTGGTGATGGTCGTCTCCCATGACGGTCACGGTCTCTTCGACTCCGTCACCGGGGAGAAGATCGCCACGGACCGCGACTCCGACCCCGGGGACAGCACCCCCGACGCGGTCGCCGATCTGTTCTGCCCCGGACTGGGGCCGATCACCGGGAGCCGCGTACGCCTCGCGGGGCTCTTCGGCGGAGGGCTGCATACCCGAGGGTTCGGCTCGTTGGGCTTGCCAAAGGGAACGCAGTGTGGTGACTGCTCTGGGCGCTGCCTCGTGGGCATAGATAAGAACGTGGGGCGAGGGCCCGTGGGCCGACCATCTCGCCAACCGAGAACGCATGCCCTGACTGTGAAGCGTTGTATGGAACGTAGACTTGTCCGCGGAAATCGCATGGGATATTGGGGGAAGGAGTCCCATGACACCGTCGATGTGCTGTCGCCACTGCGGAAGCACCAACGGCTACCGGCGGACCAACAGCGAGCAGTGGTGGTGTAACACCTGCGACCACGGAACGCGCATCCCCCCTTGGGTGTCCCACGGACTCGACACCGGCAAGGAGTTTGGTTCGGCCCCAGTAGAGGACCCAGCTCGCACGCCTGAGATCACCGCGTGTCCTAACAAGCTGTCTCAATTGGCTGGCCACGAGGAGTCCGACGCCGCGCTTGATCAGGGACCCGCTCGCGGACAGACTGCTCTCCATGGGATCAGTAGGCATGGCCGCCAGGGAGCAGATCGGTAACCGGCGATGAGTGCCAGCCTGCCCTTCTTCCGCTATCACCCCGATCCCCTCGCCAGCGGGTCCATCCGCGCGGCCGCTGAGCCGTGCGCCTGCTGCAAACGCAACACGGGCTGGATCTACACGGCCACGTTCTACACCGCACATGAGGTCAACGGACGCTTCTGCCCGTGGTGTATCTCAGACGGAAGCGCTTCCGAACGCTTCGCGGGTGAGTTCAATGACTCCTACGGGCTCGACGGTGTCAGCGAGGAGGTCTTGCACGAGGTCACCCGCCGCACCCCTGGCTTCCATGCCTGGCAGGACCCGCACTGGCTCGTCCACTGTAAGGAAGCGGCCGCCTTCGTGGGCGAAGTCGGATACACCGAGCTGGCGGCGCATCCCGAAGCCCTCGACCAGCTACGGACCGACATGCGCCTCGACGGCTGGCACGACGCAAACCAGCTTGAGCACTTCCTGACCCACCTGGGCGGCGGAGCGACCGCCATGCTCTTCCGCTGCACCGTCTGCGGCACCCATCTCGCCTACGCCGACGCATCCTAGAAGCCGTCTGTTTGGGCGAGTCGTCGGTAGCAGATGAGGGTGCAGGCGATGCTGGTGAAGGCCAGGAAGTGGCTCGCCTTGCGTTCGTAGCGCCGGTGCAGACGTCGGCATCCGGCAAGCCAGGCCATAGTGCGTTCGATGGTCCAACGGTGCTGGCCCAGCCGCTGACTGGAGTCTGTGCCCTTGCGTGCGATCCGGGGCGTGATCCCACGACTGCGTAACCATCGTCGCAAGTGGTCGTAGTCGTAGCCCTTGTCGCCGTGGAGCTTGCCGGGCCTGCGTCGCCGTCGACCACGTCGGGACCGGATCGGCGGTATTCCCTGCACCAGCGGGATGAGGGCCTGGCTGTCGTGCGTGTTCGCGCCGGAGATGCCGACGGACAGGGGCAGACCGGTCCGTTCGGTAACCAAGTGGATCTTCGAGCCGTACTTGCCCCGGTCTACAGGATTCGGGCCTGTCAGGTCCCCCTTTTCAGGGCTCGCATGTTCACGGAGTCGATCGCGCAGCGGGACCAGTCCAACTCGCCGCGGGCACCGAGCTCGTCGAGGACCAGACGATGGAGCTTTGCCCACACCCTGGCCTTCGACCACTCCGTGAAGCGCCGGTGAGCTGTCGCTCCCGACGGCCCGAACGAGGCGGACGGCAACTGTTGCCAGGTGCAGCCCGAGGTGGCCACGAATACGATCGCAGCCAGCACCTCGCGGTCACCATGTCGACGCCGGCCTCCGCCCTGCGGACGAGTCGGCGTCTCCGGCACCACCCGCTGGAACAACTCCCATAGCTCATCCGGCACCAGCCGCTCAATGATCCCCACCGCAGCAACCTATCGAACACGCCAAATGAGATGGCCTGTAAGACCGTGTCCTACGTGGTGAGGCGGACGTTGAGCCGTTCATGGGGCGGAGTACGTGGAGTTGGATTGTTCCGGACGGGCTATGGGAGATCGCGAAGCCGCTGATCCCGCCGTCGAAGGTGCGGCCGCAGGGCGGCGGAACGCAGGACACACCTGATGAGACGCTCTTCGCGGCCATCATCTACATCCTGGTCAGCGGATGCGCCTGGCGCCAACTGCCGCCCTGCTTCGGGATATCGAAGTCGACCGCCCACCGCCGGTTCCTGATCTGGTCGAGAGCCGGCGTCTGGGGCCGCCTGCACGAAGCGGTCCTGAACCAGCTCGATGACTCCGGCCTCATCGACGTCACCCGGGTCGTCCTCGACACCGCCCATGTCAGGGCTAAAAAGGGGGCGAACACACAGGTCCGAGCCCCGTGGACCGGGGCAAGCCGGGTTCCAAGATGCACATCCTGTCGGACGCGAACGGACTGCCCCTTCTCGTCGGCGTCTCGGCTGGCAACGTCCACGACAGCGAAGGGCTGAAGCCCATGATCGAGGGTCACCAAACGAGACACGACCCTCATCGCGGCCGGTACTTCAAGCCCCAGCGCCTCCACGCAGACAAAGCCTACGACCGCGCCGACCTGCGCAGATGGCTCCGATGGAAGCGAATCGGAGTACGCATCGCCCGCAAAGGCGTCGAATCCAGCGAACGATTAGGGCGCCGCCGCTGGGTCATCGAGCGGACGATGTCCTGGCTCTCCGGCTACCGACGCCTGAGCCCTCGCTACGAACGCGATCCCCGCAACTACCTGGCCTTCCTCGGACTCGCAGCCGCTCTCTGCTGCTACAAGCGACTCGTCCGCCT
>NZ_WWIC01000207.1:0-14381 GCF_009872555.1 Streptomyces sp. SID5643 | reverse complement strand
CTGCAACGGCGGCACCAACCAGCAGTGGAACGTCAACCCCGACGGCACCATCACCGGCGTCCAGTCCGGACTGTGCCTCGACGCCAACGCCGGCGGCACCGCCAACGGCACCAGGATCATCCTCTGGTCCTGCAACGGCGGCACCAACCAGCAGTGGGCACTGCGCTAGCGGAAGGCGTCGGCCTCGCGCGCGGCAGGACCCGCAGGCCGGAAGCGAGGCTCGCCTCTAACGCCGCAGCCGGGTCGGCTCGCCCGGCCCCCTGCGGCGCACCACCCATGCCTCGGTGATGTGGGTGAACATCGCCTCGGCCGCACCCTTGGGGTCGTGCGCGGCGATCTGCTCGTAGATGCGCCGATGGCCGTGGTTGGACGCGACGCAGAAGGCGCGGCCGGTTCGGCCCATGTAACGGGCCGAGTCGATGACCTGGCGCTCCAGCGAACGGACCACGGCACGGCCGATGCGGTTACCCGAGGCCTGCATGACGGTGTCGTGGAACGCCCGGTCCTCCTCGTGGTACGAGGCGGGGTCGTCGACGAGCTCGTCCATCCGCTCCACCAGGGTGCGCAGTTGGTCGATCACCTCGGCGTTCGCCAGGCGGGCGGCGACGTTGGCCATATCGGACTCCAGCGCGCGGCGGGTCGCGACGAGGTGATCGAGGATGGCCAGGCTCTCGTCCTCGGCGATGGTCGCGCCGAGGACCAGTTCGTCCAGCATGTTCCACTTCGCCGGCGGGGTGACCATCGTGCCGGCGCCCTGACGGACCTGCACCAGCCCTTTTTCCTGGAGTATCTTCACCGCCTCGCGGACCACGGTGCGGCTGACCGAGAAGGTCTCGCAGAGCACGGG
Source organism: Streptomyces sp. SID5643 (assembly GCF_009872555.1). Taxonomy (NCBI): domain Bacteria; kingdom Bacillati; phylum Actinomycetota; class Actinomycetes; order Kitasatosporales; family Streptomycetaceae; genus Streptomyces; species Streptomyces sp. SID5643. The sequence goes on along the minus strand of NZ_WWIC01000207.1, from coordinate 13,534 downwards.
CTCGGGGGGGAGCGGCGAACCGGACGGATGGACTCCGCGGACGATCCGCTCCACCAGCTCAGCCGTGACCGCGGCGGCCAGATTCGCGGGGCGCCGGCTCCAGGCGGGAGCTCCGGAGGCCTCTGCGGATGACTGCGGTACTGCCGTCATGACACCCCCCGGGGACCCGTGCCCTACCACGGATGCTCGCCAACTATACGGCATCCGGTTGACGTCATACGTCATACGAGTTACATACGTCATACGAGTTGCGTTCTTCCTCAACCTCAATCGCCGGACAGCCGGCCACCTGTGGAGAGTGGGGCAGCAATGAAGCAGCGATTACCGTGGTCGGCGATCCTGGTTGCCGGGCTCGTCGTCTCAGCCGGCTGCGGAAGCGCCTCCGACCCGGATGCGGCGCCCGGCGGTTCGCAGGGCAAGCTCGTCGTCTGGGACTGGAAGTCCGGCGACGCCACAGCGTCCTCGTACGTCAAGAAGGCCAAGGCCGACTTCGCCGAGCGGCATCCCGGCGTGACGGTCGAGTTCGTCGCGCAGCCCTTCGAGCAGTACTACACCCTGCTCGGGGCCGCTCTCCAGGCCGGCAAGGGGCCGGACGTCATGCTCTTCAACGGCGGCGGGCAGATCCGTGACCGCGCGAACTCTCTTCTGCCGTTGGACGAGTACGTCCGTGACGACAAGAAGCGGCTGGCCGGGTGGGAGGCCTTCACCAAGGACGGCAAGACCTACGCCGCTCCGGTGACCTTGCAAGGTCACCCGATCTACTACAACAAGTCGCTCTACCGGAAAGCGGGCCTGGACCCGGAGCAGCCGGCCACCAGCTGGGACGAGTTCGTCGCCGACTGCCGGACCATCACCGAGGCGACCGGTGCCAGGTGCCTCGCACAGGGCAACAAGGAAGGCATCGGTATCCAGTTCTTCCTCTCCGGGCTCGGCTCGGGCGTCCTGTCGCCCACGGAGTACGACGACTGGATCGCCGGCAGACGGGACTGGTCTTCGCCGGCGGTCAAGCGGGTCTTCTCGCTCTGGAAGGAGGCCGACGACAAAGGCCTGAACAACGACGGGGCGAACTCGACGGCGATGTTCAACGACGCGTTCGCGGTGTTCCAGTCCAACAAGGCCGCCCATGTCGTCGGGTTGATGTCGGACACCGGGCACTGGAAGGACTTCGCCGAATTCCTGGACGCCGGCGATGTCGGCGTCATGAAGTCGCCGGTCGTCACGGCCGGGGCCACGCCGAGCCTTCCCTACGACGGCGGCATCGGCTACGCCGTCGCGAAGTGGACCAAGGACCCCAAGGTTGCCGCCGACCTGGTGCGCTCCCTGACCTCGACCGACGCACTGAAGTCGTTCCACACCGACGCCGGCGCCATCGCGGCCGACCGCACCGTGGACGTCTCGGGCGCCGGCCCGGCCGTCGCCACGATCGTGTCCGAGATCGACCGTGGCAAGCCCGCCCTGCATGTGGCCCTGTCGTCCAAGACCGTGGACCTGATGGGGCGGCTGTCCCAGCAACTGCTGAGCGGATCGGTCACGGTCGACTCGGCGGTCAGGCAGCTGGCGGCGTCCGAGCAGGCGAGCTGAGGCCATGTCACCCGTTGGTTCGTCGGGCCGCGCTGCTCAAGCAGGGCGGCCCGACGCGGCGCGAGCAGGTGAGCCGGCAGACGGCCGCGGCCCTGTTCCGAAGTCGCCGCGCGTCCGCAGCGGCCGGCGCGCCGACCGCCTCGCCCCCTACATCCTGGTCGCTCCCGCCGTGCTGATCATCGTGGTGCTCCGGCTCTGGCCACTGGGCCTCGGGGTCAACTTCTCCTTCACCGGTGACGGCGAACACAACGGCGCCACAGTCGGGTTCGACAACTACGCGGAACTCATCGACGATCCGCTGTTCCGCACCGCGCTGCGCAACGTCGGCTGGCTGGTGCTCCTGCTGCCGGTCGCGGTCGCGGTCCCGGGACTGCTCGCCACCTTCATCCATCTGCGGGTGCCAGGACACCGGATCTTCCGGAGCGTCTACTTCTTCCCGGCTGTGCTCTCACCGGTGATCGTCGGCGCGATCTTCAACCTGCTCCTGGCCTTCGACGGTCCGCTGAACGCCGTGCTCGGCGGCTCGGGTCTCGGTCCGGTGGACTGGCTCGGCGATGCCGACGTGGCCATGTTCACCGTCGTCGGCGTGCACATCTGGGCGACGTCGGGGATGGCGCTGGTGGTGTTCCTGGCCGGGTTCTCGACCCTGGACCCCGCGCTCCTGGACGCCGCCCGGGTCGACGGCGCCTCGCTCGCGCGGATGATCTGGCACGTCATCATCCCGGGGCTGTCCCGCACCATCCAGTTCGTCGTCGTCACCACGATGATCGGAATGCTGACCTCGATGTTCGGGCTGCTCTACGTCATGACCAGTGGTGGCCCGGAAGGGTGGACCTACCTCCCGGAGTACTACATCTGGGTCCAGCAGGGGCAGATGAGCCGCCCGGCGCTCGCGTCGGCCGCGTCCACCCTCCTCTTCCTCATCATGCTGGTCGTGGGCCTGCTACAGGTCGGCCTGCTGCGCCGGGCGGGGAGGGAGGACTGATGTCCCGCCCCCTGGGACCGAGCAGATGGCTGGTCGCCGTGCCGATGGCGCTCCTCGCCGTGGCGACGGTCTACCCGCTGCTGTTCACCGCCAACGTCGCGATGAAGACCCGCCGGGAGTACGTCCTCGACCGGTTCTCCCTGACAGGCACCCTGAGGTGGGACAACCTCGGCACCGCGTGGAACAGCGACGGCATGGGGCGGTACTTCCTCAACTCCGTGATCGTGGTCGCCTGCGCCGTGGCGCTGCTGCTGCTCATCGGGTCCATGGCCGGGTTCGCGCTGGCCCAGGTGCGGTTCCGCGGCTCGTCCGCGCTGGCTCTGGTCTGCCTCGTGGCACTGTTCATCCCGTTCCAGGTGATCATGGTGCCGCTGGCCAGGATCATGGCCGACGGCGGTCTCATCGACACCTATCCGGGGCTGGTCCTCGCCTACGTCGCGCAGTTCCTGCCGTTCACCGTCTTCCTGATGACGAGCTACTACCGAGCGGTGCCCACCGAGCTCGTCGACGCCGCACGGATCGACGGCAACACCCTGTACGGCGTCTACCGGCGCGTCATGCTGCCGATGGGTGCTCCGGCACTGCTGTCGGTGGGCATCCTCGACGCGCTGTTCTGCTGGAACGACGTGCTCATCTCGCTGCTGATGATGCCGTCGGCCGACCACCGCACCCTGATGGTGGGCATCACCGCACTGCGCGGCCAGTACTCCGCCGACATCCCCACCTTCGCGGCCGGCGTCCTGATCGCCGGGCTCCCCGTGTTGGTGACCTACCTGTTCCTGCAGCGCCAGATCGCCGACGGCGTGACGGCCGGCGCGACGAAGGGATGACGCATGCGCATCACCGGGTACAGAACCCTGACGACGGCGCAGCGATGGGGTCGGCCTGTCGGTGACGCCAACGGCGTCTACGCCGACGGCGTCATGCCCGTACCGGTCGTCATGGTCGAGACCGATGAGGGGATCACCGGAGTCGGCCTGGGACCGCACGTGGAAGCCGAGGCGATCTTCGCCGCCCTCTACGGGCAGGACCCGCGCGCGGTGACGGCCCTCTACGACCGCATGCTGCGGCACACCTTCAAAGCCGGGCATGCCGGCGCGGTGTTCGGCACGATCGGCGCGTTCGACACGGCGTTGTGGGACATCAAGGCACAGGCCGTGGGTGAGCCGCTGTGGCGGTTGCTCGGCGGCAACGACCGCACGGTCCACGCCTACGCCTCCGGCCTGGACATCGGCCTCACCGACGACGAACTCGTCGCCGCCTACCAGGTCTATGCCGAACGCGGTCTGAGGGCGGCGAAGCTCAAGGGCGGCCTGGACATCGAGCGTGACCGGCACCGGCTGTGGCTCGTACGCGAGGTGCTGACCGAGGCCGCGCACGGGACCCGGCCAGGGCTCATGCTGGATGTGAACGAGTCCTGGAGCCGCAAGCAGGCGGTACGCCACGTCGCTGAACTGGAACGCACACTCGACCTGACCTGGATCGAGGAGCCGGTCCGGCGCTGGGACGCCGACGGCCTGGCCGCTGTCAGCCGTGGCGTACGCACGGCGGTCGCCAGCGGGGAGAACCTCACCGGCCTCGAACAGTTCCGCCCGCTGATCGCGGCGGGCGGCGTCGACGTCGTCCAGACGGCCGCGGTCTGGGGAGTCACCCACTTCCTGCGTGTCGCCGCGCTGGCGCACGCCTACGACCTGCCGGTCAGCCCGATCGGCAACACGCCTGTCGCGCTGCTGCACGCCGCGACGTCGGTGCCCAACCACCTCGTCAGCGAACTACAGGGCCTCTTGCCGCCGGTCGGCGTCGCGATGGACCTGCACGTCGAGGACGGCGCCTTCGTGCTCGGCGACACGCCGGGCCTGGGCATCCGGGTCGACGAAACGGTGATGGCCGCGGCACCCCAGGGCACGGCACACGCAGCCGACGGACCGCACGTCCGGCCGGAGCAGGCCGGCCGGCGGCTGCTCGCGGTCACCCCCGGACCATGCCGGTCCACCGCGGAAGGGACGTCAGACACCATGGAGATGGAGGATCGATGAAGGCGGTTGTCCACCGCGGGGCCCGCACCCTCGGGACCGAGATCGAGAGCCGGGTCGCCGAGGCGCCGGCCCCGGCGAAGGAGTGGGGCACGCCGGCCCCGGCGAACCAGTGGGGCGCGTGCGGCGTCGACGCCGAAGCCGTCGCACCGGGCTGCGTCGCCACGCACGACACCGAGGCGTTGCGCGCGGATCCCCGGCGCGACCGGGCAGTCCTCGGCCGGATGCCGGCCGGTCGTTGCAGACGAGCCGACGATCCCGCCGGGGCCACGGCGTTTTCCGCCTCCCCGGCGTCGGACCACGTCAACGCCCTCGTGCTTCCCGTTGATGGCGGACGGCTGGGGCGATGACGGGTCGCCAGGCATTACCGGCCGGCCGCACCCGAGCCGATCGTGCCTCCGAACCTGACAGGGGCGACGTGCCCGGCACCTGGGGCGGCCTTGCCCGAGGCAACAAGTACGGGCTCGTGAAGCGAGCCGGCCGAGCCGACGAGCCGAACCTCGTCGTCGCCGCACAGGCCGGCGACCCACGAGCGCTCGACGACCTGGCCGCGACGTACCTGCCGCTGGTGTACGCGATCGTGCGCAGGGCACTGGGTGAGCTCGCGGACGTCGACGACGTGGTGCAGGAGACGATGCTGCGGGTCCTTCCCGAGTTGCGCACGTTGCGCGCCCCGGAGTGCTTCCGGCCCTGGCTGGCCACGATCGCGACACGACAGATCAGCACCCATCTGCACCGGCGGCAGGCGGACGCCGAACGGACGGCCCCCCTCGACGAGATGACCGACCCGCCGGACGCCGACGCCGAGAACCTGGCCCTGATCCACGTCGAGCTGTCCGGTCATCGCCGGAAGACAGTACGCGCCAGTCGATGGCTCGACCCGGACGCCCGGGCGCTGCTGTCGCTGTGGTCGCTGGAGACCGCGGGCCGGCTGACGAGGGCGGAGCTCGCGGCGGCGCTGGGAACAAGCGTGGCTCACGCGGGTGTGCGCGTCCAGCGGATGCGCAACCAGCTGGAGATGAGCCGGTCACTCGTCGCCGCGCTGGAAGCCGGCCCCCGGTGCCCGGAGCTGACCGCCGCGCTGACGGGCTGGGACGGCGTACCGAGCCCGCTGTGGCGCAAGCGCATCGTCCGGCACACCCGATCCTGTGCGGACTGCGGCCGGGCCGCCGGCGAACTGGTACCCCTGGAGAGGCTGATCGTCGCCTTGGCGCTGCTCCCGTCCCGCCGACGGCGTCGGCCATGGAGTTTCGGCACCACGGCGCATGTGAATGCGACTGTTCAAGCCGGTCGCCGATAACGAAAAAGTGCCGCGATCCACAGACCTCTCTCATTCCAATTCGCTGCGTGAAAGGGTTATGTGGGGTGGCCGTTAATAGTCCTGCCCTTCCGGTTGGCGGCACGACGACTCAAGCCCCACAAATATCGACGGTTTCCTCTTGAATGGACCATGTCAATCTGTCAACCTTTTGGTCGACGCCCCGTGACGGTGCCCATTCATGGCCTGTGACGGGGAAGTCAAAAGCGATCTACGGATTGCCGGCGCCCACACAGTGATGCGGCTCCGACTGCGAATGGTGCCGAGGACAGAGTGAGGCTCTCCAGGCGCCACGGCAGCGGCATGACGCTGACATGCTCGCTGCGCGAGTGATCTGGGAGGGGGCCGGCGCGGAGAGGGCAAGCTCCGCGCCGGCTCGCCCGGCCGCCGGCAGGCGGCCGACGTCGACAGACCCCGCACAGCGCAGACGTGACCACACCGCCGACCGGGAAGGCACGACCATGCCCCACACCCACCGCCGGCGTCACCTCGCCCGGGCGTTCGCCTGCGTCCTGACCGCTCTCGGCGCGCTCGCGGCCGTCGGGCCCCAGAGCGCCTCGCCGGCCGCCGCCGCCGACACCGCCCAGTTCCGCGGCGTCAACTGGGCCCGGCTCGGTGACAACTTCCACGGTGGACCGCTGGTCCTGCACGGGTTGAGCGGCTCCGACAGCTACCAGACGGTCGTGGCCAAAGCCAACGCCGTCTACACCGGCTTCGAGAACAACCTCGGCGCCAACACCGTTCGGCTCCCGATCAACACCTACACGGTCGGAACGAGTTGGTGGAGCGCGTACACGGGTGCCATAGACGCGGCCACCGCCAAGGGATTCAAGGTCGTCCTCTCCTACTGGGAGGACGGGGTGGCCGCCCGCGGCGGTCGCATCGTCGACCAGAGCGCCTTCGACGCCATGTGGAACACCGTGCTCGCCCGGTACGGCACCAACAGCCTCGTCTACTTCGAGCCGATGAACGAACCGGGCGGGCACACCGCCGGCGAGTGGGCGAACGTGGTGAGCAACTGGATCAGCGGCCGCCCGTCGGTTCCGCGGAACCGGGTCTTCGTCAGCGGCGCCGGCCTGAACACCGACATCAAGTCCATGTGCGCCGACCGCCGCCTGGACGGGACGTTCCTGTCGCTGCACCACTACACGTTCTTCAGCGGTGCGAAGACCTACGACCAGTGGGTGGCGTACCTGCGGAACGCGATCGGCTCCTGCGCGGACCGCACGGTCGTCGACGAGTTCGGCGCGCCGATGGATACCGGGCTCAACTACCACGACGCCGGCAGCACCGACAACTTCGTGCGCTACTTCCGGGCCACCACCACGGTGCTCCGGGAACTGCGGATCGGCTCCGTCTACTGGCCCGGGCTGGGCGGAAAGATACGCGCCGGCCAGGGTGACGACTGGTATGCCATGCAGAAACTGCACGGCACCGGTACGAACCTCACGCTCAGCACCCCCAGTGCCAGCGGCCGCGAGCGCCTCCGGTACGGCTGGGGCCTGGACGGTGGAGCCCCGGCCCCGACGAGCCTCGTGCGCAACGTCGGCACCGGGCGCTGTCTGGACATCCCCGGCGGGACCACGGCGAACATCCAGGTCCAGGTGAACACCTGCGCCGACTCGGTCGGCCGGCAGTGGACCTTGACGCCCGGCGGACAGATCACCGCACTCGGGGGCCAGAAGTGCCTGGATGCGTACAGCAGCGGGACGACGAACGGCACCGTGGTCGGCACGTGGGCGTGCAACGGCGGCGACAACCAGCGGTGGACGGTCGGCACTGACGGCACCGTCCGCAGCGTTCACTCCGGCCTCTGCCTCGACGTGAACACCGCCGCGTTCAAGGTGCAGCTGTGGGCGTGCTGGGGCGGCGACAACCAGAAATGGCAGATCCAGAACACTGACGCGCGACGCGACGCCCGACACGGCGGACGGTGACCTCCGCCGCGGCCGAGCCGATGGCGACGGCCTGCGACTCGTCGGCGAGGACACCGTACGGACGTCGCCTTTCGCACCGGCGGTTCGTCATCACCCACGTCAACGACCTGCTCCGGCCCGTGAAGGGAGAACGACATGTCCGAGGTGACACGCAGACGGTTCCTCGCCGCCGGGGCGGCGGCCGGCGCAGGGATCGTGCCGGGTGGGTGGACGGCCGTCGCCAGGACCGGCTCGGCCGTCCCGCCGGAGGTTCTGGCCGCCGACGACCTCGCCCTGTGGTACGACAAGCCGGCCGGCGCGGACTGGCTGCGGGCACTGCCGATCGGCAACGGACGCCTGGGCGCGATGGTGTTCGGCAACGTCGACACCGAACGACTCCAGCTCAACGAGGACACTGTCTGGGCCGGCGGTCCGTACGACTCCGCCAACACCCGCGGCGCGGCCAACATCGCGGAGATCCGGCGGCGGGTCTTCGCGGACCAGTGGGGACCGGCGCAGGACCTGATCAATCAGGCGATGCTGGGCAGCCCCGCCGGACAGCTGGCCTACCAGCCGGTCGGAAACCTTCGGCTCTCCTTCGGCAGCGCCACCGGTGCGTCGCAGCACAACCGGACGCTCGACCTCACCACCGCCACGGCCGTCACGACCTACGTGCTGAACGGCGTGCGGTACCGGCGTGAGGTGTTCGCCAGCGCACCCGACCAGCTGATCGTGACCCGGCTGACGGCCGACCGCGCCAACTCCCTGACCTTCACCGCCACCTTCGACAGCCCGCAACGCACCACGGTGTCCAGCCCGGACGGGGCCACGATCGCCCTCGACGGCACCTCCGGCACCATGGAAGGCATCACCGGGCGGGTCCGATTCCTCGCCCTGGCCCACGCCGCCGTGACCGGCGGCACGGTCAGCAGTTCGGGCGGCACGCTGCGGGTCTCGGGCGCCACCAGCGTGACGGTGCTGGTGTCGATCGGCTCCAGCTACGTGGACTTCCGGAAGGTCGACGGCGACTACCAGGGGATCGCGCGGCGCCACCTCGACGCCGCCCGCAACGTCGGCGTCGACGAACTGCGCCGCCGGCATCTCGCCGACTACCAGCGGTTGTTCAACCGGGTGTCGATCGATCTGGGCCGTACGGCGGCGGCCGACCAGCCGACCGACGTACGGATCGCGCAGCACGCGCAGGTGAACGACCCGCAGTTCTCCGCCCTGTTGTTCCAGTTCGGCCGGTACCTGCTCATCTCGTCCTCCCGGCCGGGCACCCAGCCGGCGAATTTGCAGGGCATCTGGAACGACCAGATGGCTCCGTCCTGGGACTCGAAGTTCACCATCAACGCCAACCTGCCGATGAACTACTGGCCCGCCGACACGACGAACCTGTCCGAGTGCTTCCGCCCGGTCTTCGACATGATCGACGACCTGACCGTGACCGGGGCCCGGGTGGCCCAGGCGCAGTACGGCGCCGGCGGCTGGGTGACGCACCACAACACCGACGCGTGGCGGGGCGCCTCGGTCGTCGACGGAGCGCAGTGGGGGATGTGGCAGACCGGTGGCGCATGGCTGGCCACCCTGATCTGGGACCACTACCTGTTCACCGGTGACACCGACTTCCTCCGCTCGAACTATCCGGCCCTGAAGGGCGCCGCCCAGTTCTTCCTCGACACCCTGGTCGCCCACCCGACGCTCGGACACCTGGTCACCAACCCGTCGAACTCTCCGGAGCTCGCTCACCACGCGAACGCCACCGTCTGCGCCGGGCCCACCATGGACAACCAGATCCTGCGCGACCTGTTCACCGGCGTCGCCCGCGCCGGCGAAGTCCTCGGCGTGGACGCCCCCTTCCGCGCTCAGGCACTGGCGGCCCGGGACCGGCTGGCGCCGACGCGGGTCGGCTCCAGGGGCAACATCCAGGAGTGGCTGGCCGACTGGGTGGAGACCGAGCGGAATCACCGGCACGTCTCCCACCTGTACGGTCTGCATCCGAGCAACCAGATCACCAAGCGCGGGACACCCCAGTTGCACGAGGCCGCGCGGCGGACGCTGGAGCTGCGCGGTGACGACGGGACGGGATGGTCGCTCGCGTGGAAGATCAACTTCTGGGCGCGGCTGGAGGACGGCGCCCGGGCCCACAAGCTGATCCGGGACCTGGTGCGGACGGACCGGCTCGCGCCCAACATGTTCGACCTGCACCCGCCCTTCCAGATCGACGGCAATTTCGGCGCCACCTCGGGCATCGCGGAGATGCTGCTCCAGAGCCACAACGGCGAACTGCACGTGCTGCCCGCGCTGCCGGCCGCCTGGCCCGCCGGGCGCGTCAGCGGACTGCGCGGACGCGGCGGACACACCGTCGGCGCCGAGTGGAGCGGCGGCCGGATCGACTTCGTCGTCACACCCGACCGAACCGGTGCCGTCCGGGTGCGCAGCCGGATCTTCACCGGCGACTTCACGCTGCGGGACGAATCGAGCGGCGAGCCGGTCCAGCCGAAGCGGCCCGAGGCCGATCTCATCGAGTTCACCGGCCAGGCCGGCCGCACCTACCGCGCGTCCGCACTCAGGCCGGGTCCGGTGGAGGCCGGCGTGCCCTATCGGCTGGTGGCCCAGCACAGCGGCAAGGCCGCCGACATCAACGGTGCGTCAACGGCCGCCGGTGCGCGGCTGATCCAGTGGCAGATCACCGCCGGTCCCAACCAGCACTTCGCGTTCCTGCCCTCCGACGACGGGCACTACAAGATCCGGCTCGGGCACAGCGGGCTGTTCCTGCACGTCGCCGGCAGCGGCAGCGGCGCCGACATCACCCAGCAGCCGGACACCGACACCACCGGCCAGCAGTGGCGGGCAGTCGACCACGGCGGTGGCGTGATCAGTCTGGTCAACCGGCAGAGCGGCCTCGCCCTGGACGTGTGGGAGGCCTCCACCGCCGACGGAGCCCGCATCTCCCAGTGGGCGGCCACCGGCAGCACCAACCAGCGATTCCGGCTCGACCGCATCCAGCCCCAGGGCGCACCGCGGTCCCACCGGCCAGTCAGAGCCATGTCACCGAGCAGCGAGGGAGTCGCATGATGTCGATGCACAGATGGTTGTTCGGGCGAGCGGTGTTGGCGGCCTTGCTCGTTCTGGCCATGGCCGGCATGGCAGGAGTCAGCGTTGCGGCCGACACGTCGCCCACCGCCGGGGCCACCCTCGCGGGGACCCCCGGATGCGGACGTGCCCCCACACTGACCAACGGCACGCACACGATGCAAAGCGGCGGCAAGAGCCGCTCCTTCATCCTGAGCATCCCCGAGAACTACGACAACACCCGCCAGTATCGACTGGTCTTCGGATTCCACTGGCTGGGCGGCACCGCCGGGCAGGTCGCCGGCGGCGGAAGCGACGGCGATGTCTACGCCCACTACGGACTCCGGCGACTGGCGAACAACAGCGCGATCTTCGTGGCTCCGCAGGGCCTCAACAACGGCTGGGGCAACTCCGGCGGAGAGGACGTGACCTTCGTCGACGACATGATCAGGCGTATCGACAACGATCTGTGCGTCGACACCACGCAGCGCTTCGCCCTCGGGTTCAGCTACGGCGGAGCCATGAGCTACGCACTCGCATGCGCCAGGCCCAACGTCTTCCGTGCGGTCGCCGCGATAGCCGCGCCCGGGGGGATCAGCGGGTGCAGCGGCGGCACCCAGCCCTTCGCGTACATGGGAATCCACGGCATCAACGACAACATCGGCGCCGGCCGCGGGATGCGGGACAGGTTCGTCCGGAACAACGGCTGCACTCCCCAGAACCCGCCGGAGCCCGCGCAGGGCAGCCGCACCCACATCACCACCGCCTACTCGGGCTGCCGAGAGGGGTATCCGGTCGTCTGGGCCGCGTTCGACGGAGGTCACCAGCAGGGCCCTGTGGACGGGTGCGCCGGATGTGAGAGCGGCGCCAGGAGCTGGGTCAAGGGAGAGGTCTGGAAATTCTTCACGGGTGCCGACCCGGATCCGAATCCCCCGAACCCGACCACATTCCGGCTCCGGAGCCAGTCCGCCGGCCGGTGCCTGGACGTCAGCGGTGCCAACTCGTCCAACGGTGCCCAGATGGTCGTCTGGGACTGCCACACCGGCACCAACCAGCAGTTCACCCAGACCGGACAGACCCTGCGGGTGATGGGCAGATGCCTGGACGTGCCGGGCAACGCCGCCTCCGGTGCCCGGGCACGGATCTGGGACTGCACCGGCGGCGCGAACCAGCAGTGGAAGGTGAACACCGACGGAACCGTCACCAACGTCCAGACCGGACTCTGCCTGGACGTCAACGGCGGCAGCACCGCCAACGGCGCTGCGGTGATCGTGTGGAGCTGCCACACCGGCGTCAACCAACGCTGGGCCCGAGGGTAAGCAGAGGCGTGAAGGCGGCCGCAGTGGTCACGGCCGCCTTCATCAAGCGCAGACAGTGAGCTCTCTCCCCGGGCTGAAGCGATGTTTCTCACAACCATCGACTCCGACGTGTGCCCGTGTAGAGTGAAAACCGCCTTTGACCTGCACAAAGCAGGCAGGGAGCCGTCTTCCGGGAGTTCAACATGCTGCGCACCATGTTCAAGTCCAAGATCCACCGAGCCACCGTCACCCAGGCCGACCTGCACTACGTGGGATCCGTGACCATCGACGCCGATCTGCTCGACGCCGCCGATCTGCTGCCCGGCGAGCTCGTGCACATCGTGGACATCACCAACGGCGCCCGGCTGGAGACGTACGTCATCGAGGGCGAGCGCGGATCCGGCGTGATCGGGATCAACGGGGCCGCCGCCCATCTCGTCCACCCCGGCGACCTCGTGATCATCATCAGCTACGCCCAGGTGACGGACGCCGAGGCGCGGGCACTCACCCCCCGGGTCGTGCACGTGGACCACGACAACCGGATCGTGGCCCTCGGCGCCGACCCGTCCGAGCCGGTGCCCGGATCGGACCAGCAGCGCAGCCCGCAGGCCGTCCGGGCCTGACCGGGGCAGCCGGAACCGTACAGGAGCGTGTCCATGAGCGACCCGGAGATCCGCGACGACCGGGCGGCGGGCCGGCTGGAGGCCGTGGCCGGCGGTGACGTCGTCGGCCGCATCGAGTACTTCGTACTCGAAAGCCCCGAGCGCGCGCTCGTGCCCGTCCACACGATCGTCGAGCCGGCCCACGAGGGCAAGGGCATCGCCGGTTCGCTCGCACGCGAGCTGTTCGCCCTCGCAGGCCGCGAGCACAGCGCCGTCGCCTCGCTCTGCCCGTACGTCACCAAGTGGGCCGAACGTCACCCGGACGAGGCCCAGCCGGCCGACGAGGCGCTCCTCGCGGCGGCGAAGGACTGGCTGAGGGCGCATCCCGGCCGTTTCTGAGACCCGGTCCGCCTCTGGGATCCCGGCCGCTCGCGACGGCCGTGCCCGTCGTCCCGGCCCCACTGCCCCACCTGGTCCCCTCCCGTCCCGCGGGGGAGTGACTGCGGAGGCGGGTGCCGGGTAGGCGGGGGTAGTCCAGAGCCGGAGCCGTCCTACTGGCTGGAGGACCTGATGACCAACCCGATCCCCGACCCCGTGCCGCCCGCGCCGACACCGGGCCCGGACCCCCAGCGCCCGGAGCCGCACCCCGACCCGGTGCCGAACCCGCAACCCCCGCCGGGCCCGGAGCCGACCCCGCCTCCGCCGACGCCCACTCCGCCCCCGGGC
>NZ_WWIC01000206.1:0-15648 GCF_009872555.1 Streptomyces sp. SID5643 | reverse complement strand
GGCCGCGGGCACGGCGGTCGCGGTGGAGGCCGCGCCACCACCGCCGTCGGGCTGCGAGGCGGGGGCCGTGGGCGGCACGCCCTCGGAACCCGCCGGGGAGTATGCCGTGGCCGTCGCCGGGCCGGGCTGTGCCCCCTGGTCCGTTCGTCTCGCACGGTGTTCCAGGAAGCGGCGCAGGAGGGGTCTGACGATTTCGCCGGCCAGCACCGCCAACAGGAGGTATATCGACAGGGCCAGCCACAGGAAGCCCGGCCAGGCGAGGACCTGCTGGAGCCAGAACGGGGCGCCCGAGCGCTCGGCGACCAGGGCCGTGATCGCCAGGATCCAGCCGCCGGCGATCAGGACCGCGCCCGCGCGGCGCGTCAGGCCCGGGCCGCGGGTCGTGTCGCGGAACAGGCGGCGCCACACGTACCAGTTGGCCGTCACGACCACGGCCAGGACCAGGACGGCGACGAGTACGAAAACGATGACCACGGTGTCGTGTCTCCCGATCGCCCTATGACGTCCGGCGCAGTGCGCGCAGACCACGCAACCCGATGGCCCCGACGACCGTCCCCAATACGAAGGAAACGACGGCGAGCACCAGGTGCACCCAGAAGTACCCCGTGGGACGACCGTCGTCGAACGCGAGCCCGCTGCTGTCCTTGACCAGGTTCTTGACGAAAGTGATCCAGATGACCCAGCTCCACACCCCGAAGGCGAGCAGGAACCAGGAGACGGGGCGGCTGAGCTTCATGCACCCAGTATCGCCAAGCCCTGTCCGGTTCCGTTCGCGGGGTGGGGCCGGAGGCGGGACTTCCCCCCGTACGGCATGTACGTTTCCGACCGTGCCCGCTCCGAAGAAGACCGCCAGGCGATCCCTGCTGGTCACCTCCGCCGTCCTGACCTCCCTCGCGCTGGCCGCGCCCGCCGCCGTCGCCGCCCCCAAGCCCTCGGGCAGCCCCTCGGCGAGCCCGTCGGCCACGCCCCCGGCGTCGATGTCGACCGTGGGCGGCGCCCGGCTCGGCAGGCCGGGGACGCAGGTGAACCTGGCGAGCGGCGTGCCGGTGCTGCCGAAGGACCTGAGCGCCCGCTCCTGGATCGTGGCCGACGCCGAGTCCGGCGATGTGCTGGCCTCACACAACGCGCACTGGCGTCTCGCTCCGGCGAGCACGCTGAAGATGCTGTTCGCGGACACGCTGCTGCCGAAGTTCCCCAGGGACACCAAGCACAAGGTCGTGCCCTCCGACCTGGCCGGCATCGGCCCCGGCTCCAGCATGGTCGGGATAAAGGAGGACGAGACGTACACGGTCCACGACCTCTGGCTGGGCGTCTTCCTTCAGTCCGGTAACGACGCCGTGCACGTGCTGTCCGCGATGAACAAGGGCGTCGAGAACACCGTCAAGGAGATGAACGAGCACGCCGAGGAGATCCAGGCCCTCGACACGCACGTGGTCAGCCCGGACGGCTACGACGCCGAGGGGCAGGTGTCGTCGGCCTACGACCTGACCCTGATCGCCCGCTCCGGGATGCAGAAGAAGGACTTCCGCGAGTACGCCTCGACGGTCACCGCGAAGTTCCCGGGCGAGACGAAGAAGGGTAAGAAGGGCAAAAAGGTCCGTAAGCCCTTCGAGATCCGGAACACCAACCGGCTGCTGGCCGGTGACGTGGACGTGCCCGTCTACCAGGGCATCGCGGGCGTCAAGAACGGCAACACCACCAACGCGGGAGCCACCTTCACCGGCGTCGCCGAGCGCGGTGGCAAGGTGCTGCTGGTGACGGTGATGAACCCGTCGAAGTCCGAACACAACGAGGTCTACAAGGAGACGGCCCGGCTGTTCGACTGGGGCTTCAAGGCGGCCGGGAAGGTGCAGCCGGTGGGCGAGCTGGTGCCGCCCAAGGGTGCCGCCCAGGCCGGTGACCAGCCCGGCGCGAACCCCTCCGGCGAGGCCGGCGGCTCCGGGGACGGCGGCAGCGCTACGGCCGGGACCGGTGCGAAGCCGGTGGCCGGCGCCCCGGCCGCGAACGGCACCAGCGGCATCGGGACCGCGCTCGGCATCACGGGCGGGGTGCTGGTGCTGCTCGCGGGCGGCGCGTTCCTGGTCAACCGCCGCTGGCCGCTGCCGGATCTGGTGCGCCGCCGGACTCGTCCGTGAGACCGGGGACTTCGTCCTCCTTGCTCTGCGTCGCCGTCCAGGAGGCGCAGAACAGCACCAGCTTCGAGGTGAAGTTGATCCACAGCAGCAGCGCGACGGGCACGCCGAACGCGCCGTACATGCTCTTCGCCGCCACGCCCTGTAGATAGCCGCTGAGCAGCAGCTTCAGCAGTTCGAAGCCGATGGCGCCGGTCAGCGCGGCCACCAACAGGCGGTGGCGGCCCGGCTCGACGCCGGGCAGCAGGGTCAGGACGTAGAGCAGAAGCAGGAAGTTGGCGAGGACGGCGATCAGGAACGCGGCGATGTGCAGCAGGACCCCGCCCCAGCCGCCCTCGTCGATGCCGAGCTCCCGGGTGGTCCAGCCGATCATCGCGGAGGCGACGGCGGAGGCGGCGATGGTGACGAGAAGCGCGCCGCCGAGGCCGAGCAGGACCCCCGCGTCCTTGCCGTAGCGCAGGGCGGGGTTCTCCTCGTCGTCGTCGAGGTCCCACACCGCCCGCAGGCACTCGCGCATCGAGCCGGCCCAGCTGACGCCGGTGAAGAACAGCAGCGCGCCCGCGATGAGGCCGATCGTGCCGGCGTTGTCCACGAGGCCGGCGATGTCCAGCTGGTCGGAGATGCCCGGGACCTGCTCGGCGAGCTTGTCCTGGAGCTTCTCCTCCTGCCCCGTGCTCAGCGTGGCGGCGGCGATGGTGGCGGACACCGTCAGCAGCGGGAACAGCGCGACGAAGCTCCTGAAGGTCATCGCGGCGGCCAGCCGCGTCCACTTCACGCGGTCCAGCCGCTCGTACGACCGCCACGCGTGCGTGATCATCAGCCGTTCCGCCCACGGCCCGATCACCGGTAGCTTTTTCAGCCAGTCCATGATCCGACTCTGCCCTCCGCCCGGAACACCCATGTACGGGTACCCCAGAACCGCAGGACTGTGGCCAGTGCCATACCGATGACCGCCCCGGAGACGGTGTCCGCGCGCTGCGAGGTGAGCCCGAGGCCGTAGTGGCTGACGGCCAGGCAGAGCAGTTGTACGGCGGCTCCGGCGAGGTTCACGGCGAAGAACACGGCGTACGGGCGCAGGCCCGGTGCGCGCGTGGTCCGGTAGGGGCCGAGGGCGTTGCCCGCGTAGGCGACCGTGCAGGCGGCCAGGAAGGACAGGGACTTGGCGGGGAGCGGATCGAGTCCGGCCGGCCCGCGCAGGCAGGTGAACAGGGCGAGGTCGACGGCGTAGGCGAGGAGGCCGACGCCGGCGAAGCCGATCAGTTCCCGGCGGGCCGGGAGCGTGGGGCTCCGCCACGCGCGCGTGGTCACCAGTTCGCCACGGCCAGACCGTACATCGCCACCCAGGCCACGCCGATGAGCGCGAGCGCGCGGTCGCGCAGGACGACGTCCTCGGGTTCGCCGGCCGTGCCGCGGTCGGCGAAGACGGCATACCGGAGGATTGCCAGGATGAAGGCGACCATGGACAGCTGGCGCCAGGGCAGCACGCTGGTGTGCGGGACGCCGCCCTCCTCCATGGCCCACAGGCAGTAGCCGAGGACGGCGACACCGGCCGCGAGCTGCCAGACGAAGCGGAGGTAGCCGGTGGTGTACTCGGTGAGCAACGCCCGGGTGGCGCCAGCCTTTCCGGCCATCTGGACGGCTTCCGAGTAGCGCTTGGCCGACACCATGAACAGGGCGCCGAAGCCGGTGGTGATCAGGAACCAGCGCGAGAGCGGGATGCCGAGGGCGAGTCCGCCGATCATCGCCCGCATCAGGAAACCGGTGGTGACGACGGCCAGGTCGACGACGAGGACGTGCTTGAGGCTGATGCAGTAGGCCAGTTGCATGGCGAGGTAGGCGGTCAGCAGCGCGGCGACGGCCGGGCCGCACAACCAGGCCGCAGCGGTGGGCGCGAGGACGCCGAGGCAGCCGCCGACGGCGTAGGCGAGAGGCACGGGGACCTGCCCGGCGGCGACCGGGCGGTGCCGCTTGACGGGGTGGGCGCGGTCGGCGTCGGCGTCGCGGGCGTCGTTGACGAGGTAGACGGCGGCGGCGCAGGCGGTGAAGAGGCAGAACACCAGGGCGAGTTGGATCAGGGCGTGCCGGGAGAAGAGCTCGCCCGCGGCGGCCGGGGCGGCGACCACGAGGACGTTCTTGACCCACTGCTTGGGGCGCGCGGTCCTGAAGAGCCCGGCCACGAGGCCGCCCTTGCGGGGTGGCGCGGGCCGCTCCTGATGGGTGCGCTGCCGCAGGAGGGCCGTCTCAGTCATGGTGGGCGCCTCCCCGCATCCAGCGGGCGCCGAGCCGTGCTGTGAGGGCGCCCAGGGCCGCGCCGGCCGCGACGTCCGTGGGGAAGTGGACGCCGGCCACCAGCCGTGAGACGCACACCAGGCCGGCGAGCGGCGGGACGGCGTGTGCTCCCAGGGCGCCGAAGGCGACGGCGGCGGCCGCCGCGGAGGTGGCGTGCGAGCTGGGGAAGGAGTGCCGGCCGGCCGTGCGCACCAGGGGCTCGACGTGCGCGGGGCGAGGCCGGCGCACGACCCGTTTCACTCCCATGCTGACGAGGTGCGCCCCGGCGGTGAGGGCCGTGCCCCGCAGCCAGGCGCCGCGCCGCCCGCCGTCGACGGCGGCTCCGGCGAGTCCCGCCGCCAGCCACAGCGCCGCGTGCTCCCCCGCCCAGGACAGCGCACGCGCGGCGCCGGCCACGCGCGGGTCGGTGCCGCACTCCCTGAGCGCCGAAACGATCCGGTGGTCCATGTCGTGCAGGTCGTCGAGGTCGTCCATGTGGACTCACTGTTCACGCCCGTGAGGCCTGAACTCCGGCAATATTGAGCGACATCCCATTAATCACCCATTTCGGGGAGAGTTGCCATGTTCTCTAACTAATCGCTCACAGCAGGGCGATACGGTCACAAGCATGTCTGCCGAGACCGATTCCGACCCGGACGTCATGGGCCTGGACCACACCACCGTCACCGGCTGGGGCCGCACCGCCCCCACCGCCGCTTGGCTGATCCGCCCCCGGTCGTACGAGGAGGCCGCGGCGGCCGTCCGGGACTGCGGGGCCCGCGGCGGGATCCCCCGGGGCCTGGGGCGGGCGTACGGGGACGCGGCGCAGAACGCGGGCGGCTCCGTACTCGACATGACGGCCCTGGACCGGGTGCACGCCATCGACGCCGACGGCGGCACCGTGCTGTGCGACGCGGGTGTCTCCCTGCACCGGCTGATGGAGGTGCTGCTGCCGCTCGGCTGGTTCGTGCCGGTCACCCCCGGCACCCGCTACGTCACCGTCGGCGGGGCCATCGGCGCCGACATCCACGGCAAGAACCACCACGTCTCCGGCTCCTTCGCGCGGCACGTGCTCGCCCTCGAACTGCTCACCGCGGACGGCGAGGTCCGCACGGTGATCCCCGGCACGCCGCTCTTCGACGCCACGGCCGGCGGCATGGGCCTGACCGGCGTGATCCTCACCGCGACGATCCGGCTCCAGCCGGTCGAGACCTCGCTGATGTCGGTCGACACGGAGCGGGCGACGGACCTCGACGACCTGATGGCCCGGCTCGCGGCCACCGACCACCGCTACCGCTACTCGGTCGCCTGGATCGACCTGCTGGCCCGGGGCGCCGCCACCGGCCGCGCGGTCCTCACCCGCGGTGACCACGCACCCCTGGACGCTCTTCCCGCCCGCCTGCGCCGGGACCCGCTGGCCTTCCGCACCTCCCGCCTCCCGGCCACCCCGGCGATCCTCCCCGAGGGCCTGCTCAGCCGGACGACCGTGGGCCTGTTCAACGAGCTGTGGTACCGCAAGGCCCCCCGCTCCCGGACCGGCCAACTCCAGCGGATCTCCGGCTTCTTCCACCCCCTGGACGGTGTGCCCCACTGGAACCGCGTCTACGGCCGGGGCGGCTTCGTCCAGTACCAGTTCGTCGTCGGCCACGGCCGCGAGGACGCCCTGCGTCGCATCGTGCGCCGCATCTCCGAACGCCGCTGCCCGTCCTTCCTGGCCGTCCTCAAGCGCTTCGGGGAATCCGACCCGGGCTGGCTGTCGTTCCCCGTGCCGGGCTGGACGCTGGCCCTGGACATCCCGGCGGGCCTGCCCGGCCTCGGCGCGTTCCTCGACGAACTGGACGAGGAGGTCGCCGCCGCGGGCGGGCGCGTCTACCTCGCCAAGGACGCCCGGCTGCGCCCGGAGCTGCTTGCGGCCATGTACCCGCGACTCGACGACTTCCGCGAACTGCGCGCCCGGCTGGACCCGTGCGGGGTGTTCGTGTCCGACCTGGCCCGCCGCCTCAGTCTCTGAGCCATCTCTAGGAGCTGCTGTCATGAAGGACGCCTTCGGCCTCCCCCAGTCCCTGCTCGTCCTCGGCGGTACGTCGGAGATCGCGCTGGCGACCGCCCGCCGGCTGATCGCCCGCCGCACCCGTACGGTCTGGCTGGCCGGCCGCCCCTCCCCCGCCCTGGAGGAGGCCGCCGGGCAGCTGCGCGGGCTCGGCGCCGACGTGCACACCCTCGCCTTCGACGCACTCGACCCCGCCTCCCACGAGGCGGTGCTCGGCAAGGTCTTCGCCGAGGGCGACGTCGACATGGTGCTGCTCGCCTTCGGGCTGCTCGGCGACCAGGCCCGCGACGAGCGGGAGCCGGAGGCGGCGGTGCGGGTCGCGCAGACCAACTACACCGGCGCGGTCTCGGCGGGCCTGGTGTGCGCCCGTTCGCTCCAGTCCCAGGGGCACGGCTCGCTGGTCGTGATGTCCTCCGTCGCGGGCGAGCGGGCCCGCCGGGCGAACTTCATCTACGGCTCCAGCAAGGCCGGCCTCGACGCCTTCGCGCAGGGCCTGGGCGACGCGCTGCACGGCACGGGTGTGCACGTCATGGTCGTACGCCCCGGCTTCGTCCGGACGCGGATGACCGCCGGTCTGCCCGAGGCGCCGCTGGCCACCACGCCCGAGGCGGTCGCGTCGGCCGTGGAGCTGGGGCTGCGGCGCCGCACGGAGACGGTGTGGGTGCCGGGGACGCTGCGCGTGGTGATGGCGGCGCTGCGGCATCTGCCGCGCGGGGTGTTCCGGCGGCTGCCGGTCTGACCCCGCGGGCGGGTCAGCGGATGGGGACGGAGCCGCGCTCCACCCGCCCGGCCTGCGGGGGGACCACCGAGCCGCCGAAGGGGAACTCGCGGAGCTTGCGCCAGACGCCGTCGGCGCCCTGCTCGTAGAGGGCGAAGCCGGTGCAGGGCCACTCGGCCTCGTAGCCGGCGAGTTCCTCGAAGGCGCGGTCCATGGCCGCCTCGTCGATGCCGTGCGCCACGGTGACGTGCGGGTGGTACGGGAACTGCAGCTCGCGGTCGACCGGCCCGTCGGGGTCGCGGACCTGCTGCTGGAGCAGCGTGCAGGCCTCCGCGCCCGCGACGACCTGGACGAACACCACCGGCGACAGGGGCCGGAAGGTGCCGGTGCCGGACAGCCGCATGGGGAAGGCGCGGCCGGCGGCGGCGACCTCGGCCAGATGCGCCTCGACGGCCGGCAGGGACGCCTCGTCGATCTCTGTCGGCGGCAGCAGGGTGACGTGCGTGGGGATGCCGTGAGCGGCGGCGTCGCCGAAGCCCGCGCGCAGCTGCTGGAGCTCGCTGCCGTGAGGCTCCGGGACCGCGATCGAGACACCGATCGTTACGGTCCCCACGTCGTCTCCTGTCGTGTCAGTGTGGCCGCTGATACGACCACCCGGTTATCGACTGTACGGCCACGACCGGGTTACGGGCAGGCGCAACCGGAGTGATGTACAGCGCTGTTCGGTGGTACGGCTGTGTGCGGGGGCGGGTTCAGTGCTTGGCGGGCAGGAAGCCGACCCTGTCGTACGCCTGCGCGAGGGTCTCCGCCGCGACCGCGCGGGCCTTCTCGGCGCCCTTGGCCAGGATCGAGTCGAGCGTCTCGGGGTCGTCCAGGTACTGCTGGGTGCGCTCCCGGAACGGCGTCACGAAGTCGACCATGATCTCGGCGAGGTCCGTCTTGAGCGCGCCGTACATCTTGCCGGTGTACTTCTCCTCCAGCTCGGCGATGCTCTCGCCGGTGAGGGTCGAGTAGATCGTGAGCAGGTTGCTGACGCCCGGCTTGTTCTCGGCGTCGTAGCGGATCACCGTGTCGGTGTCGGTGACGGCGCTCTTGACCTTCTTGGCCGTGGCCTTGGGCTCGTCGAGGAGGTTGATGAGGCCCTTCGGCGTGGACGCCGACTTGCTCATCTTGATCGACGGGTCCTGGAGGTCGTAGATCTTCGCCGTCTCCTTGAGGATGTACGGCTTCGGCAGCGTGAAGGTCTCGCCGAAGCGGCCGTTGAAGCGCGTGGCGAGGTCGCGGGTGAGCTCGATGTGCTGGCGCTGGTCCTCACCGACGGGGACCTCGTGGGCCTGGTAGAGCAGGATGTCCGCGACCTGGAGGATCGGGTACGTGAACAGGCCGACCGAGGCCCGCTCGGCGCCCTGCTTGGCGGACTTGTCCTTGAACTGCGTCATCCGGCCGGCCTCGCCGAAGCCGGTGAGGCAGTTCATGATCCAGGCGAGCTGGGCGTGCTCGGGGACGTGGCTCTGCACGAAGAGCGTGCAGCGGTCCGGGTCGAGACCCGCCGCGAGGAGCTGGGCCGCGGCCAGGCGCGTGTTCGCGCGCAGGTCCTTCGGGTCCTGCGGGATGGTGATCGCGTGCAGGTCGACGACCATGTAGAACGCGTCGTGGGTCTCCTGGAGGGCCACCCACTGGCGGACGGCGCCGAGGTAGTTGCCGAGGTGGAACGAGCCGGCGGTGGGCTGGATCCCGGAGAGCACGCGAGGTCGGTCAGAGGCCATGCTCACCATTCTCTCAGGTCCCGGGAGCCGATCCGGAACAGGCCGGAAACAGACGGGATGCCGTTCGGCCCCGGGGGTGTAACAAGGGGTGAGGCGCGGGAGGGGGGCTGTCCCGGGCGGCGGACGGGGAGGGGGAACCCATGCGGGCACGGGGCGGGGCGGGGGAACCACGGCGTCGGGGCCGGGTGGGTTCGGCCCCGTTCCGGGGCCGGGTGGTGCGGTGGGTGCTGGTGGTGTCCGTGGCGGCCGTGCCGGCCGGGGGCGCGACGGTGACGGCCGCCACTGCCCTCCCCGCGCGGGGGCGGGACGTGCCCGACGTGGCGATGGTCGTCGCGGGCGGTACGGGGCGGACGACGGCGGTGCGCTCCGGCGAGCCGGCCTTCGCCCGGCTGTGGCAGCTGCTGGAGCCCACGCACAGGGGGACGGAGCGGGTGCCGGAGGAGTGGGCGGAGGGGAGCTTCCCGCGGGTGCGGTTCACAGTGGTGTGGGGGCTGTCCGGAGTCGGCGGGTGGCCGAGCACGAACCGGCCGCCGGGCGGGGACGTGGCCGTCGAGCGGCAGGACCAGCTGGTGGTGGCCGCGGACGGCACGCCGTGGGTGCGCTCGGATCCGACGCCCGCCGTGGAGGACGACGACATCCGCTGGCACCGGGCGCCCCGGTCCGTCTTCGAGCGACTGGACAGGACGCGGCTGCTCGGTGACGGGGACGGCGGTTCCGCCGCGGACCCGGACGGTCCGGCGCGGGGTGACGTCCGGTGGGCGGTGACGGCGGCGGCGCTGGGGCTCGCGGCCGGTGCGGGCGGCACGCTGCTGATACGCCGCGCGGCGGCCCGGCGGGAAGCCGGACCGCCGCGGGAGGAGCCGCGTCAGGTGCTCATCGACCTGGACGAGTGACGGGCCCGGGGGGTCAGCCCAGGTCGATCTCCGGGTACAGCGGGAAACCGGCCACGAGGTCGGTGGCGCGGCGGGAGATCTCGTCGGCGACCTTGCCGTCGAGCACGTGGGCCGCCTTGGAGGGGGCGCCCGACTTCGTCGTGCCCGGCTCCGTGGTGGTGAGGACGCGGTCGATGAGGCCGGCGACCTCGTCCATCTCGGCGGTGCCGAGGCCGCGGGTGGTCAGGGCGGGGGTGCCGATGCGGATGCCGGAGGTGTACCAGGCGCCGTTCGGGTCGGCGGGGATGGCGTTGCGGTTGGTGACGATGCCCGACTCCAGCAGGGCGGCCTCGGCCTGGCGGCCGGTGAGGCCGTAGGAGGAGGCGACGTCGATCAGGTTCAGGTGGTTGTCCGTGCCGCCGGTCACGAGGGTCGCGCCGCGGCGCATCAGGCCTTCGGCGAGGGCCCGGGAGTTGTCGACGATGCGCTGGGCGTAGTCGCGGAAGGACTCCTGGCGGGCCTCAGCGAGGGCGACCGCCTTGGCGGCCATGACGTGCGGGAGCGGGCCGCCGAGGACCATCGGGCAGCCGCGGTCGACCTGGTCCTTCAGCGAGTCGTCGCACAGGACCATGCCGCCGCGGGGGCCGCGCAGCGACTTGTGGGTGGTCGTCGTCACGATCTGGGCGTGCGGGACCGGGTCGAAGTCGCCGGTGAGGACCTTGCCCGCGACCAGGCCGGCGAAGTGCGCCATGTCGACCATCAGCGTCGCGCCGACCTCGTCGGCGATCTCCCGCATGATGCGGAAGTTCACCAGACGGGGGTAGGCGGAGTAGCCGGCGACGATGATCAGCGGCTTGAACTCGCGGGCGGAGGTGCGCAGCGCCTCGTAGTCGATGAGTCCCGTGGCCGGGTCGGTGCCGTAGGAGCGCTGGTCGAACATCTTGCCGGAGATGTTCGGGCGGAAGCCGTGGGTGAGGTGGCCGCCGGCGTCCAGCGACATGCCGAGCATGCGCTGGTTGCCGAAGGCCTGGCGCAGCTCGGCCCAGTCGGCGTCGGTCAGGTCGTTGATCTGGCGGGCGCCGGTCTTCTCCAGGAAGGGCACCTCGACGCGGGCGCCGAGGACGGCCCAGAAGGCGACCAGGTTGGCGTCGATGCCGGAGTGCGGCTGGACGTAGGCGTGGCGGGCGCCGAAGAGCTCCTTGGCGTGCTCGGCGGCGAGCGACTCGACGGTGTCGACGTTGCGGCAGCCGGCGTAGAAGCGGCGGCCGATGGTGCCCTCGGCGTACTTGTCGCTGAACCAGTTGCCCATCGCCAGGAGCGTGGCCGGGGAGGCGTAGTTCTCCGACGCGATCAGCTTGAGCATCTCGCGCTGGTCGGCGACCTCCTGGCCGATGGCGTCCGCCACGCGGGGTTCGATGGCGCGGATCACGTCGAGGGCGGCGCGGTAGGCGGTGGAAGCGGTGGAGAGGGGCTCGGCTGACATGGTGGACCTCCGGACGTTGCGTTCAGCGTTCACGGTACGGCCCAGGCGCACGGCTCTCTCTGCACGGGCCGCTCCCCGATGGTTGGTCCCATCCCAGCGCGCCAGTCACGGCCCGGGGTCAGCCTACCGGGTGGGGCGGGCGGGGTGCGTCTGCCGGGTTGCTCTTCGTAGCCGGGTGCGGGTCGTCGCTGGTTGACCGCGCAGTTCCCCGCGCCCCTGAGGAACGCGGCCAGCCCCCGTCTAGAGGATCACGTGGGGCAGGAACCTCGCGTACTCGTCCGTGATCAGGCCCGACGACTCTCTGATGCCCAGGCCCGCCGACTCGTTCTCCACCACCCAGGCGCCCAGGACGACGCGGTTGCCGTCGAAGTCGGGGAGGGGAGCCAGTTGCTGGTAGCAGCAGGGCTCGTCACGGACGGCGGGGGCGGATCCGGGGTCGTGGATCGTGACGCCCGCGCCCTCGCGACCCAGGAGGGGCTTGGCCACCCAGCCCTCGGCGGTCAGGTCACGGGGGCCGTCCAGATACGCGGGGAGGAGGTTCGGGTGGTCCGGATACAGCTCCCAGAGGATCGCCAGGAGCGCCTTGTTGCTCAGGAGCATCTTCCAGGCCGGCTCGATCCACAGGGTGGAGCCGGAGCCGCCGCCGTTGTCGAGGGTGTCCAGGACGTGGTCGGCGAAGCGGTCGGTGGTGAGCCATTCCCAGGGGTAGAGCTTGAAGACGCTGCGGATGAAGCGCAGGCGCTGGTCGACGAAGCGGCCGGAGAGGCGGTCCCAGCCGATCTCCTCCATGGAGATCCAGTCGGTGGCGAGGCCGGCCTGCTCGGCGGTCTCCTTGAGGTAGGCGACCGTCATCATGTCCTCGCCGAGTTCGTCGGCGGCGGAGTACGCGAAGTAGAGGGGGCTGCCCGGCGGGAGGAGGGCGGCCTGCTTCTTCCAGGCGTCGATGAGGCGCTCGTGCAGGGAGTTCCACTGGTCGGCGCCGGGGAAACGCTCCTCCATCCAGAACCACTGGGGGGACGCGGCCTCGACCAGTGAGGTGGGGGTGTCGGCGTTGTACTCCAGGAGCCTGGCCGGACCGGTGCCGTCATAGCGGAGGTCGAAGCGGCCGTAGACGGAGGGGAGTTCGGCTCTGCGGTGCCAGGCCTCGGCGACCCGGCGGGCGACGCGGGGGTCGGTGATGCCGAGGTCGGCGAAGCGGTCCTCGGCGACGATGTGGCCGGCCGCCGCCAGGCACATGCGGTGGAGTTCCTCGACCACCTCTTCGAGGGCCTCGATCTCCTCCAGGGAGAAGACGTAGTACGCGCTCTCGTCCCAGTAGGGGCGCAGGGAGTCGTCGGGGTAGCGGGTCAGGGGGTAGATCAGGCCCTGTTCCTCGACGGTCTGCTGCCAGCCGGGGCGGGGCTCCATGGTGCGGCGTTCCATCTGCTGCCTCCGCCCGGTCAGCCGCCGCCGCTGCCGCTGCCGGAGCAGCCGAAGCCGCCCCGGTCGACGGCCTCGTCGCGGCTGAAGGTGCCGTGGTCGGCCCAGCCGCCGCTGACGTCGGCGTCGTAGTACCAGTCGGCGTCGGTGGCCTTGGTCTTGCCGGTCTTCTTGCGGCCCTTGCCGGAGGAGGACGTGCCGGACGAGCAGTTCTTGTCGGCGACGATCTTGTAGCCGTTGATGTAGTCGTAGCTGTCCCGGTCCACACAGCGGCGGTCGGGGTCCGAGCCGCACGCGGACAGGGCCGCCGCGAGGACGCCCATGCCGCCCAGCACCACCGTGCTCGAACGCAACCGTCGCCGTGTCTCAGCCATGTGCGTGTCTCCCCGCATCTCCCCGTGTGCACTGACAGACGGTCAGCCTAGAGATCGGTGTGAACGGCCACGCATGGCCCCCCGTCCCCAGGCACTCCCCTACTGTCGATTTGTGATCTTTGGAATGGTGTGCGCCCTCGGTGCGGCGGTCTGCTTCGGTACGGCGACCGTGTTGCAGGCGATCGCCGCGCGGTCGGCGGCGGCGACCGCGCCGGCCGGGGACGTGGCACTGCTGTGGCGGGCGCTGCGGCAGTGGCGGTATCTCGCCGGACTCGCACTGGACGGGCTCGGTTTCGTGTTGCAGATCCTCGCGCTGCGGTCGGTGCCGATCTACGCGGTGGGGGCGGCGCTGGCGGCAAGCCTCGCGGTGACGGCCGTGGTCGCGGCGCGGCTGCTCAGGGTGCGGCTGAGCCGCGTGGAGTGGGCGGCGGTGGCGGTGGTGTGTGCCGGGCTGGCCCTGCTGGGGCTGGCCTCCGGGGCGGAGGGTGACGAGGAGGGGCCGGCCTGGCTGACGTGGGCGATGCTCGGGGCGGCGGCCGGGGTGCTGCTGCTCGGGGCCGTGGCCGGGCGGCTGCCGGAGCGGGGGCGGGCGCTGACGCTCGGGCTGGGGGCGGGGCTCGGGTTCGGCGTGGTGGAGGTGTCGGTGCGGTTGATCGACGGGTTCTCTGCCGGTGAGCTGTTCCCCAACCCGGCGACGTACGCGCTGCTGCTCGGCGGCGGGGCGGCGTTCCTGCTGCTGACCACGGCTCTACAGCGCGGGTCGGTGACCACGGCGACGGCCGGTCTGGTGCTCGGGGAGACGGTCGCGCCCGCGCTGATCGGCGTGATGTGGCTCGGGGACCGTACGCGGCCGGGGCTGGGGTGGCTGGCGATCGTCGGTTTCGCGGTGGCGGTGGCGGGGGCGCTGGCGTTGTCGCGGTTCGGGGAGGCGCCGGTGGAGGCGGAGGAGAGCGCGGTCGCGCCGAGTTGAGCGGATGCGCTTTCCGGCCTGCGGGGATTCTGCATCTTCCGGGTGACCCACGGGATGGCCTTGGGGATGACCTCCGGGATGGCCTCCGGGCAACCGGAACATTCTTCGTTGAATCTTGAACGCGCGGTGAGCGCTTCCCGTACGGGAGGGCGTGACCAGTAATTCCGTCACGGTCACCGTGGCCTGTCGCATGAAGCCGGACCGTGCAGCCGCATTCCACTCGTGGGGGTGGGCGATGCCGGGCGCGACCGCGCGGCGTCCGGGAATATGAGCGCGGTTTTCCCGCCGGTGCTCCTGTTCGATCTGACGGTGCTTCCCCGTCTCGGTGATCTCCATGCACTGTCGCGCACGCTGCTGTTGTGTCTGTGCGTAACGGCTCTTGTCACCTGGATTCTCATGCCGCGGCTCCAGCGATTCTTCCGGACATGGCTGCACCCCGTCGCTCCAGGCACTGCGCGGGCGGCACAAACGCCGGGCCGTACAGGCCCGCGAACGAACAGAGGGAGGTGGGCGGGTGAGGACCCTGCTCATCGACAACGACGACTCGTACACGTACAACCTGTTCCACCTGATCGCCGAGGTCAACGGCGAGGAGCCGGTGGTCGTCCGGAACGACGCTCCCGTCGACGGTCTTCCCGATCTCCGGGCGTTCGACAACCTCGTGGTGTCCCCCGGGCCCGGACATCCGGGCGAGGCGCGTGATGTCGGTATCGGCAGCAGACTGCTCGCGACCTCCCCGGTTCCGGTACTCGGAGTGTGTCCGGGGCATCAGGGGATCACGCTCGGGGAGGCCGGGCTGGTGGAGCCCGCTCCGGAGCCGCGGCACGGGCATCTGTCCACGATCCGGCATGACGGCCGGGACCTGTTCCACGGTCTGCCGCAGCACTTCACCGCCGTTCGCTACCACTCGCCGGCCGTGCGCGAGCCGTTGCCGGATTCGCTGGAGGCCACGGCCTGGGCGGAGGACGGCGCCCTGATGGGGCTCCGGCACCGCAGCCGGCCGCTGTGGGGAGTGCAGTTCCATCCGGAGTCGGCCCTCACGGAGTACGGGCACCGCATGCTCGTGAACTTCCGCAACCTCACCGCCGAGCGGACGGGCAAGCTGCGCACGAAGAACACGGCCGTGCCCTCGCCCGAGCAGGTCCGGCGGCGGGTCATGGTCCCGGAGGGCGACGCGGGGGCCCGGCGCCCTCCGGGCGGTCTTCTCGGCCTCGGCGGCGTGCGTCGCCCGGTGGCCGCGGCCGTCTTCCAGGTCGCCGCCGTCACCCGGGCGAAGGCCGACGCCCCCGGCGGCCCAGGGGCAACGGGCCTCGACGGGACCACGCCGTCGAGCAAACCGGCTCCGTCGGCGGGAGTCGGGCTCGGCCCCGGGTCCATGGCGGAAGCCCCGCTCGCTCTTACGCCCGGCGGGACGGCCGCGGCAGCGGGGCAGGGGCCAGGCCCCGAGTCCACGGCGTCCGCCCCACTCGCCGGGACACCCGTCGGCGCGGCAGCGGCAGCGGCAGCGACAGCAGGACCGGGACCGGGCCCCGAAGCTGTCGCACCTCACCCGGCGGTGCCCGGCGGGGAGGGCCCGGCTGACACGGTGCCCGGCGG
>NZ_WWIC01000205.1:0-27940 GCF_009872555.1 Streptomyces sp. SID5643 | reverse complement strand
GGGCGCAGGCCGCCGGGTCGGCCCGGGGCGTGCTGGAGGCCTGCCGGCGGGGCCTGGACGTGCTGGACGACCACCGGATGACGCTGGGTGCCGCTGAGCTGCGGGCGCGTGCCACCGAACAGGGCGCGGAACTGGCGGCGTTGGCGCAGGGGGCCAGTCTGGTCTCCGGCGGGCCGCGGCGGCTGCTGGTGTGGAGCGAGCGCTGGCGGGCCACGGCGCTGTCCACCCCGCCGACGCGGCCGCCCGCCGACCCGGAGCTGCTCAGCGGCATGACCGCCTTCCGTGAGATCGCCTCGCGTGCGGAGGCCGCCCGGCTGGAGGGCCGGCCGGTGCCGGCGCTGGAGCGGGAACAGCGGCGCCTGGAGCGGGAGATCCGCTCCCGGACCCTGCACATCCGGGGCGAGGCGCTCGGGGACGGGGCCCGGTTCGACGTCGGCCGGCTGCTGGAGCACCTGGGTGACGAGGTGCTGCTGGTGGAACTCGCCGTGCTCGGGGGCCGAGTGCAGGTGCTGCTGTGCGGGCGGGGACGGGTGCGGCGGTTCGAGGCCGGGCTGCTCGCCGAGGCGGAGACCGAGGCCGAGCACGTCCAGGCGGGGCTGCGGCGGCTGGCCCACCCCGGGGCGGAGGCCCGGCTCCCTGTGGTGGAGGCGACGGGGCGGCGGCTGGAGGAACTGCTCCTCGGACCGGCCGCCGCGCACCTGGGCGGCGGTCCGGTGGTGATCGTGCCGCCGGGGCGGCTGCACCGGGTGCCGTGGGCGTTGCTGCCGTCGCTGCGGGAGCGGGTGCTCAGCGTGTCGCCGTCGGCGGGCAGCTGGCTGCGGGCACGGGAGACCGCGCCGCCGCCGGACGGCTGCCATGTACTGGTGCGCGGCCCGGGCCTGGCGACCGGCGGTGCCGAGGTGCCCGAGCTGGCCGGCCGGTACGGCTGCGCGACGGTTCTCGAAGGGGACGGGGCGCGGGTGCCGCGGGTGCTGGAGGAGCTGGACGGGGCCGCGCTGGCGCACATCGCCGCACACGGCACGTTCCGCGCGGACAGTCCGCTGTTCTCGTCCCTGCGGATGGCCGACGGGCCGATCGTCGTGCACGACTTCGAGCGGCTGGACCGCAGCCCTTACCGGATCATCCTGTCCTGCTGCGACACCGCCCGCCTCGCCTCGGTCGGCGCCGATGAACTTCTGGGCCTGGTCACGGCGTTGCTGCCGCTGGGCACGGCCGGGGTGGTGGCGTGCAGCGCACCGGTCAACGACGCCGCGGTGGTGCCGCTGATGCTGGCGCTGCACAAGGGTCTCGACGCCGGCCTGTCCCTGGCGGAGGCGCTGCGCGACGCCCGCGCCGCCCAGCCGGACGACGCCCTGCACCAGGCCACGGGGTGGGCGTTCTCGGCGTTCGGGGCGGCCTGACCCGTCCCCTGTGCGGGTCAGGCCGCCGGTCCTGGATGTCCGGTTCAGGCCGGCTGGGCCTGCGGCACGTGGGCCGTCCACGGCAGGGCGCCGCGGTCGCTCGCGCCGAGCCGGGCGTAGGCGCTGTACAGGTGGTTGCCGACGGTGCGGACCGACAGGGTGAGGCGTTCGGCGATCTGCCGGTTGGTCAGACCGGCCGCGGCGAGGGTGACGATCTGCCGCTGCCGGGCGGTGAGCTCGCCGAGGACCAGCCCGGACAGCGCGGGCGTGCGGGCACCCTGGCAGCGCCGGGACAGGGCGACGGCCCGGGTACGGGAGTGCCGGGCGGCGCGCGGGTCGCGGTGGGCGCGTACGGCCTGGGCGTGTGCCTCGGCGGCGAAGAGCAGGAAGCCGCGCCGCTCCAGGTCCCCGGCCACGGCGTCCAGGTCCGGGCCGTCGCCGCGGGTGAGGGCGTCGGCGTGCCGGGCGAAGACGCCGTCGAGCCGGTCGGCGGCCTTCTCGGGGGCGCCGAGGCGGACGGCGTCGTAGGGGTCGGTGAAGTCCTCCGGGCCGAGATCGCCCGGGCTGTCCACCGTCGCCGATGCGCGGTGGAGTTCCGCCCGGCAGGAGGCGTGCGCGGGTTCGCTCCGCAGGCCTTCCCGGGCCCAGGCCGCGGCCTCCCGCACCTCCCCGCGCAGCCACGCGTAGCGGGCGCGCACGGCGGCGTACCCGCCCGGCAGGGGGCCGCCCTCGGCGATCTGCCACTCCCCCACCGGCCCGGCCGTCGACCGTACGTCGGCCCGCTCGATCCGGCGGATCAGGGCCGCGCACTCGGCGTCGAGGGCGGCGGCGCACTCCTGCGGTGCCCGGGCCAGCCGACGGGCCCGCAGCCGGCCCGCCGCGGCCCGGAGCACCGGCCCGTACAGGGGGTGGGCGAGCCGGACGGCCCCGTGGTCGTCGACCTCGATCAGGCCGTCCGACTCCAGCGCTTCCAGAGCCCCGAGGTCCAGGTCGTCCAGGTCCGGCGGCAGGGGCTCGGCGAAGGCGAGGCGGTCGAGGGTCTCCCGTGCGAGCGGGCAGCTCCGGCCGAGGACGGGGGCGGTGCGTTCTCGTACGGCCGTGGTCAGCGGGCCCGGGCCCCGCCACGCGCGTTCGCCGGTGCCCGGGACCGGGGTCAGCTGCCCGCGCACCGCACCCAGCAGATCGCGCAGCAGCCGCAGGTCGCCCCGGCTCAGGCGGTGCAGCCGGTTGAGGGTGAGCACGTCGAGAGGGCCGGCGCCGACCGTGAGCAGCCGGCCGGTCTCCTCCTCCGGCAACGGCTCCAGCGCGAGACGCGGCAGGAGTTCGCCGGTCCACAGCCGGGAGACCGCGCCGGGCACGGGCGCGCCCTCGGTGGCGACGACGAGCAGCCGGGTGCGCCCGTGCACGGCGAGCTGATGGACCAGGGCGGCGGAGGCGTCGTCGAGAAGGTGCGCGTCGTCCACCAGCAGCGTGCGGACACCGGACAGCAGTTGGACCGCGCGGGGCAGGGTGACCGACTCGGGCAGCAGATGCGCGAACGCCGCGAAGGGGATGGCCCGGCTCTCGGGCGTGCCGGCCGCCCGGGCACAGTCGGTGCCGCGGACCGCCTCGTTGACCAGGCGGGTCTTCCCGCAGCCCGCCGGGCCCGTCAGCACGATGCCGCGCCGCACGCCGGTCAACGACCTGCGGACCAGCTCCAGTTCGTCCTCCCGCCCGGCGAACGGCCAGGGCAGCTCCAGCGTCGTCGCGTCCCTCTCGTAAGTCATCACACAGACATGAGCGCGGCTACTCACCTTTGATACAGGGCGACTTGAGTAGCCCCCGACTCAGGCGCCGGGGGTGGGCCGCGGTGCAGGCTGTGGCCCATGACCGCACGCTTCTGCTCGCCGGCTCGGTCGTCGGCGCCCGCCTTCGCACCGGGGCCGGCGACCGAAGCCGGGCGCACCAGCTGCTGAGCCACAGTCCGGCACCGGGGGAGCGGTCGAGGACGTCGCCCATGGGGGTGGGTGACGTCCTCGACCACGCCATGTGCCCGGGGCGCGGCTCTCGCGGGCCGCGTGAGCCGCGCAGGCGCATGCGCCGCCACCCGCTCGGTCACGCTGAAGTCCGCCGGGGCAGGTGCCACGGTCGACGTCCGTTTCACCCAGCGCAATGGCTCGCGGCTGCGGGGAGACGGAGCCCGCGCCCGGCCGACGCGCTCGGGCGGGTGTTCCGGCTGCGACCGCACCGGCGACCGTGAAGCCGTGAAGCCGCTGCGAACGTGAACGGGTGGGTGGCAGATGCCACCCACCCGTTCACGTCGGCGCGCCCGCAGGAGTCTCAGGACTGCGGACGGCTGCCGTGGTTCGCGCCGTTCTTACGGCGGGCCTTCTTCTTGCGACGTCGCTTCGAGGACATCGGACCTCCTCTTTCCCGGCTTTCGGTCACATGACTACAGAGCCACTTTCCAGCCGACGCGAACGCAAACACACACGCTGCGAATGCACACGGGTGGCCCAGGAATCCGATGGCCCTTGCCCGGTCGGCAGGCGGTCGGCCGACACCCCGACTCCCCCAGGGCGCCCCGGACCAAATCACTTCCGGACCGTTGACGCGGCCACGTGACTGCGTCTCATAATCGGGCAGCCACTGTCATCGATGACACAAGTCAACGATGACACCTCGGGCGACGGCGGGGAAGCCTTCGTCGGGCCGGGGTGCACTTCTCGGCCGTCGCGCAGGGTTCTTCCATCACCGCCGCGTGGACGGCCGCGGGACAAGGAGCCGCTATGAGCCGTGTACGCATATCCCGGCAAGCCCGCATGCGAATGGCGACGGCGGTGACCGTCTGCGCTCTGTCGGCCGCCCCGCTCACCCCCGGGGCCGTCGCAGCCGACGCCCCGGCGTACACCGAGACCTACCGGCCCCAGTTCCACTTCACCCCGCAGAAGAACTGGATGAACGACCCCAACGGCCTCGTGTACCACCAGGGCGAATACCACCTCTTCTACCAGTACAACCCGAACGGCAACTCCTGGGGCGACATGTCCTGGGGGCACGCGGTGAGCAAGGACCTCGTGCACTGGGAGGAGCTGCCGCTCGCCCTCGCGCACGACGACGAGGAGATGGTCTTCTCCGGCAGTGCGGTCGTCGACCGGGACAACACCACCGGGTTCGGCACGAAGGAGAACCCGCCCATGGTGGCGATCTACACCAGCGCCTACAGAGACGGCGGCAAGCAGGCCCAGTCGCTCGCCTACAGCACCGACCGGGGCCGTACCTGGACCAAGTACCAGGGCAATCCCGTGATCGACATCGGGTCCCGGGACTTCCGTGACCCCAAGGTGCAGTGGTACGCGCCGACCAAGAGCTGGCTGATGACCGTATCGCTGTCGGCCGAGCACAAGGTGCTGTTCTACTCGTCGAAGAACCTCAAGGACTGGGAGCTTCAGAGCGAGTTCGGGCCGGCCGGCGCGGCGGGTGGTGTGTGGGAGTGCCCCGACCTGTTCCCCCTCGCGGTCGACGGCGACGAGAAGAACATCAAGTGGGTCCTGGTGGTCAACCTCAACCCGGGTGGCATCGCGGGTGGTTCGGCCGCCCAGTATTTCGTCGGCGACTTCGACGGCAAGAAGTTCACCCCTGAGGACAAGGGCACCTACACACCGCCCACGGGCGACGTCGTGCAGGACTTCGAAGGAGCCGGCTTCGGTGACTGGACGGCGACCGGGACCGCGTTCGGAGGAGGGCCGGCGACCGGTGCGCTGGACGGGCAGGGAACCGTCTCGGGCTTCGACGGCAAGGGTCTCGCCAACAGCTTCCACGGCGGTGACGGCGCGACCGGCTCCCTCACCTCCCCCTCCTTCACCGTGACCAGCCCCTACCTGAACTTCAAGATAGGCGGCGGGCGGCACCCGCACCAGGCAGGTACCGTCCTGGACGGCACTCCGCCCGAGGGCACGGTCCTCGCCGACTTCGAGGGCGGAACGTACGGCGGCTGGACGGCGACCGGGGACGCCTTCGGCACCGCACCGGCCACCGGCACCCTCCCCGGCCAGCAGCAGGTCTCCGGATACCTGGGCAGCGGCCTGGTCAACACCTTCCGCAACGGCGACTCGACCACCGGCACCCTCACGTCGCCCGAGTTCACCGTCGACAAGAAGCACATCAATTTCCTCATCGGCGGCGGCAACCACCCGGCCGGCTCGGCCAACCCGACCTCCGTCGAGCTCCTCGTGGACGGCCAGGTCGTGCGCAGCACCACCGGGAAGGACTCCGAGGCACTCAACTGGGCTTCGTGGAACGTCGGGGACCTCGCCGGCAAGAAGGCGCGGATCCGGATCGTCGACGACAACACCGGCGGCTGGGGCCACGTCAACGTCGACCACGTCGTCATGTCCGACAACCCGGCCCAGCGCGTCTCCCAGGAGACGTCCGTCAACCTGATCGTCGACGGCAAGGTCGTCCGCAGCGCGACCGGCACCGACAGCGAAACCCTGGACTGGGCGTCCTTCGACATGCGCCCGTTCGCCGGCAAGACGGCGCAGATCCAGATCCTCGACATGAACACCGGCGGCTGGGGCCACGTCCTGGCCGACCGGTTCACGGCGGCCGGCAAGCCCGCCGAGTCCGTCGTGCAGCGCGCCGACTGGGCCGACTACGGCAAGGACTATTACGCGGCCGTGTCCTGGGAGGACGCGCCGGGCGGCAAGCGCTACATGATCGGCTGGATGAACAACTGGGACTACGGCCAGTCCGTCCCCACCTCACCGTGGCGCGGCGTGCAGAGCGTCCCGAGGGAGATGGCCCTGCGTACCGTCGACGGCCGGATCCGGCTGACCAGCAAGCCGGTGGGCCCTCTGGAGTCCCTCCGGCGGGCGAACCCGGCCAAGGCGTCCGGCGTCACCGTCGCAAGCACCACGAAGTCCCTGTCCGGCCTCGGGGCCAAGGGCAAGGCGCTCGACATCGAGGCGACCTTCTCCCTCAAGGACGCGGACCGCTTCGGCCTGAAGGTCCGCACCGGTGCGGGCGGCGAGGAGACCGTCATCGGTTACGACACCGCCGGCCAGGAGCTGTACGTCGACCGCAGCCGGTCCGGCGCGGGGGACTTCAGCAGCACCTTCCCCGGGGTGCAGACCGCACCCTTGAAGGCCGAGAACGGCAAGGTCAGGCTGCGCATCCTCGTCGACTGGTCGTCCGTGGAGGTCTTCGGCGGCCGTGGCGAGGCCGTGATCACCGACCAGATCTTCCCCGACCCCTCCAGCACCGGCGTCGAGGTGTTCGCCGAGGGAGGCACCGCCACCCTCGACAACCTCCGTGCCTGGCAGCTGAAGTCCATCTGGCGGTGACGAGCCGCCGGCGTACGAGAACCGGGAGGCGCCGCCACGGGCGCCTCCCGGCCGGAGTCGAGGGCGAGGAAAGCGAAGGAACTTGAGCCCAGGGAAAGTGAATGAGAAGGAAGCCCCTTCATGGCCTCGCCGTCGGCAACGCTAGCACTCAGGCCGGGATCAGGTCGCGCAGATTTCCGAGGGTGATGATCCGGGAGTCCGGGTGCAGCCCCTCGGGACGTTCGAGACCGATGTACGTCACGGGTTCCCCCGGGACCGGCCCGCCGTCCCACAGGGCCACGGCCGTGGCGTCGTGGGACATCAGGTCGATCAGGTACCTCATCGTCAGCTGCTCGCGCTCCACGAGGGCACGCACCACCTTGGACACCGACACCTGGTTCTCCTCGACCCGGTTGGCCTCCGAGATGCCCTTCAGATACAGGTGCAGCCACTTCGCACGCCACGTGCCGTCGTTCCCACGCCGGAAGACCAGAGGCAGTGCCACCCGGCCGACCCCACGCAGCTCCGACTTCATCCGCACCGTGCGCGGCTCGAAGGGACGGCCCTTCTGCTCACCGTCGCGCAGCATGAACCCGAAGAACGACTCCTCGGCCTCCTCGAAGCTCTCGCCCGCGTAGATGTTGACCTGCGGAACGATGTACGTGCTGCGCACCTGGTCCAGGGACAGGTCGATGAACTCCGAGGCCCCGTCGGGCGCCTCGGTGACATCGCCCGAGTGCTTGCCCCCGACGGCCTTGAGCGCCGTGTAGGAGAGCCAGGAGTCGGTGCTGTAGTCACGGTGCAGAAGCAGGGCCGACAGGTCGTAGTCGGTGCGGACCTGCGTCTGCTTCCAGTGCACGAAGAAGCGCAGCAGTTCGCCCTCGACCCGCGAGACCGAACCCCGCGGCAGTACGCCGAACCCGGCAGCCGTCGCCCTGCCGCTGAGAGGGAGCGCCACGTCGAGGACCTCGGGGTCGAGCAGCAGCCGGCCCGGCGCCGGGAGCCGGCGGCGCATCTCCGCGTCGAGGGCGGCGATCAGACGATCGCGGTCCGCGGCCGGTACCGGAGGCCGGCCGTCTGCTGCCGCCCAGGCCCGGCCCCGGCGATTGACGAAGATGCGGGGTTCGCCGGACTCCCGCTCCCGGTTGTGGAAGTGCTCGCGGACCGAGAGGACCACCCGGCCGGAGACCTCGGGAGCGACCTCCACCGCGGCGGCCACCACCGCGTCCCGCTCCTCCTGGCCGGCGGCGATGCGCAGCAGGAGGTCCAGGGCGCGGAACAGCTTGCCGGGAGCGGACTTCAACAGCTGCACCGCACCGGTGACGTCGTACGCGTCGAGCAGCTTCTCGACGCGGCTGTCGAAGGACCGTGCGTCCTTCTCACCCCGGGCCACGGCGAACACGTCGGCGGCGTGCGGCCAGCGCGGGTACTCGTGCGGATGAAGACGCTCGCCGAGGCGCTTGAAGGGCTCCCGGTGCGCGTGCACATCGGCGAGCTTCGCCGGGTTCGCCGCGACCAGCGCGTCGAGGCCCGCGAGCAGCCCCCGGCGGACCGGCCGCGGCAGCGTCCGGAACCGCGTCGGCTCCCGGAGCGTGACGTCGCCGCCCGACAGGGCGCAGGCCAGACGCAGCACATCGGTGACGGTGTCCAGCAGGAGGCCGGCGCCGGCGCCGAGGCGGGCCTCGTTGACGACCGCCCGGTTCTCCCGGACGGGGATCGACTCCGGCTGGGGGCCGGGGGCGCATCGCTCGGCGAGGATCCTGAGGTCGCGCAGGTGGTCCTCGCCCAGGGGCGTCGTGCTGCCCGCCAACGCCAGGTAGAGGTCGGTGAGTTCGTCGTCCAGGTCCCGTCCGAGGTGCAGGACGGTCACCCGGTCCCCCGCCGAGGCGATCAGCTCGTCCTGTGCCGCGAGCATCTCCTCGTAGGTGTGCTGGTAGCGGCCGTACGCCGGGAGGCTGAGCAGGTTCAGGACCCCGTGCTTCAGCTGTGCCAGGACGTTCCCGCGCGAGGTGTCGTCGGCGAGCGCCTTCGTCACGCAGCGCATCCAGAACTCCTCGGTGTCCGGCACGTTCGCCGGGAAGTCGATGAAGTAGGAGTTGTGCCGGACGTGGTCGCCCACCATCTCGCTCACGGTGGCCAGCGTTCGCCGGGCGGTGTGCACGACCGCGGCCTCGGACAGCCCTGACAGCCGCTCCAGCAGCTCGGCGGAGAGCTTGAAGCCCACGGAGGTCAGCGCCGCGTCGAGCTGCCGGGCGGCGGTGGCGCCTTCCCCCGCGGAGCCCTTGGGGGAGGGCAGGCGATGGGTGTGCCGGATGACCAGCGATTCGAAAATGTGCGCCATTCGGGGATGATCGCAGAGGTGCGCGAGGCGACGCACCGGAGTTTTCCGCGACGCCGTGCCCGGCTCCGGGGAGCGGGCATCGGCCGACTCCCGTCAGGTGTGCGCGGCCAGCGGGTCGAGGAACGTCAGTACCGAGGCGTCCTCCTCGATCAGCGGAGTGAGGGCGGTGTTGAACGGGCCGCCGTACGGGGCGTTCAGGTGTGCCTGGAAGGCGTCCTCGTCCCGGTACACCTCGAAGATCCAGTAGGCGCGGGGGTGGGCCGCCTTGGTGTACACGTCGAAGGCCAGGTTGCCCTCCTCCTCGCGCACCTTCAGGGCGTACTCCTGGATGAGGCGGGTGACCTCGTCCTCCGTTCCCTCGCGGGCGGTGAACTCGGCGAGCAGGGTCTTCGTCATGGTCTTTCCTTCCTTGTCCGTGGGGTTCGGGATTCAGGGGGCGGGGTCGAGGTGCGGGACCGTGGAGGCGTCCGGCGTGAGCTGTGGCAGCTCGTCCCGCCAGGGCGGGTTGGGTCCGGCGACCGAGCAGGTCAGGGCTGCCACCTTCACGGCGAACAGGCAGGCCGCCTCGACGTCGGTGAGGCTCAGGTCCGTCAGCCTGCCGCCGAGGAGTCCGTGGGTGCCGAGGTGGTGCAGCAGGCCCGCCGTGAAGGAGTCCCCCGCACCGACCGTGTCGACGACCGGTGTCGCCACCGCCGGCACCTGCACGCGCTCCCCGTCGAGTGAGGCCAGGGCTCCGTCGGCGCCGCGCGTGATGACCACCAGCCGTGCCCCCGCGGCGTGCCAGGTGTCGCACGCCTGCTCGGGCGGTGTTCCGGGCAGGAGGAGATCCAGGTCGTCCTCGCTCAGCCGCAGCACGTCCGCGAGGGCGCACCAGTGCGCCAGCCGGGCGCGGTAGACCTCGGGGCGCACCAGGAGCGGGCGGACGTTGGGGTCGATGCTGATGGTGGCCCTCGGGGCGGCGGCTGCCAGGAAGTCCTCCACCACCGCCGCTCCCGGTTCTCTGACCAGGGCCAGCGAACCGGTGTGCACGCAGGCGGTGTCGGCCACGTCCACCCCGGACAGTTCCGCCCTCGTCCACTGCCAGTCGGCGGTGGACTGGGCATGGAAGGAGAACGCGGCCTGGCCCTGGGCGTCCAGTTCGGCGACGGCGAGCGTGCTGGGTTCGGCGGCCTCCACGGCGTGCGAGAGGTCCACCCCGGAAGCCGCGAGGTGGGCCCGGAAGAGGCGGCCGAACACGTCGCCGGACAGCCGTGCGAGGAAGCGGGCAGGGGTGCCCAGGCGGGCCAGGGCCACCGCCGTGTTGGCCGGCCCGCCGCCCGGCAGGACGCGCAGGGCGAGTTCGTTCGGGGCAGGTGCGGGCTCGGTGAACGCGTCGGCGACGCATTCACCGAGAACGGTGATCCGGCTCATGGGCTGCTCTTCTCTGGGACGCGCGGAGCGGAAACGGGCATGACCCGGGCACGCCGGTGAACGGCTTCGGGGCGGGCGGCCGCCGAGGGACGTTGCCGATTTGTGACGGGTGCAAGGCATTGACGTTGCCGGTGAGCGGAGTCCATCATCCTCGCCAAGCAGTGTCAACGATGACATCAGTCATCGTTGACATCGCGGGACGGCAGGCCTAGCTGCCGACCACCCGCCCGACATCCCGCTGGAGTCGTTCATGTCACGCACCTCTCGTCTGCCCTCCTCCTTCCTCAGAGCTGCCGCGTGCGCTGGTATCGCGGCCCTCACCCTGACCGCCTGTGGATCCGGATCGGGATCGGGCAGCGCGAGCACCGGTTCGGGCGAGGTCAAGGTCGGTTTGATCACCAAGACGGACACCAACCCGTTCTTCGTCAAGATGAAGGAGGGCGCGGAGAAGACCGCGAAGGCCGAGGGCGTCAAGCTCATGACCGCGGCCGGCAAGTTCGACGGCGACAACGCCGGGCAGGTCACCG
The DNA here is from genome assembly GCF_009872555.1 of Streptomyces sp. SID5643. Lineage (NCBI taxonomy): Bacteria > Bacillati > Actinomycetota > Actinomycetes > Kitasatosporales > Streptomycetaceae > Streptomyces > Streptomyces sp. SID5643. The sequence goes on along the minus strand of NZ_WWIC01000205.1, from coordinate 16,959 downwards.
CGATCGAGAACATGGTCGCCGCCGGCGTGAAGGGCATCCTGATCACCCCGAGCGACTCCAAGGCGATCGTGCCCGCGATCGAGAAGGCCAAGGCCAAGGGCGTCCTGGTCATCGCCCTGGACACCCCGACCGAGCCGGAGAGCGCGGTCGACGCCCTCTTCGCCACCGACAACCTCAAGGCCGGCGAGCTGATCGGCGAGTACGCCAAGGCCGCGATGAAGGGCAAGACCGCGAAGATAGCCGCCCTCGACCTCGCGCCGGGTGTGTCCGTCGGCATCCAGCGGCACAACGGTTTCCTCAAGGGCTTCGGCGTCACCGACAAGGACGTCGCCTGTGCCCAGGACACCGGCGGCGACCAGTCCAAGGGCCAGACGGCGATGGAGAACTGCCTCCAGAAGGAGCCCGGCATCAACGTCGTCTACACCATCAACGAGCCCGCCGCGCTGGGCGCGTACACCGCGCTCAAGGCCAAGGGCCGGGAGAAGGACGTCCTGATCGTCTCGGTCGACGGCGGCTGCACCGGCACGAAGGCCGTCAAGGACGGCAAGATCGCCGCGACCTCGCAGCAGTACCCGCTGAAGATGGCCGCCGAGGGCGTCAAGGCCGTCGTGACGTACGCCAAGGACGGCAAGAAGGCGTCGGGTTACACCGACACCGGGGTCACCCTGATCACCGACAAGGCACAGGACGGGGTCGCTTCGAAGGACACCGCCTACGGCCTGGACAACTGCTGGGGCTGAGCCGCCGGCTCCTCGCTGCCACCGTTCGACACCTCTCGGCGGGGCGGCCGCCCCTCCTCCCCGGCCCGGGGCGGCCGCCTCCTCGTCCTCCTGCCGCCCCGAAGGGACGGACAAGGACTTCTGTCTTCCGACAAGGACCTCGCATGACTGCCACGTCCACACCACCCTCCACGTCCACGCCGTACGCCGATCTCAAGGCGCCGACCACGGTCCGCAGACTGCTCACCCAACCGACCACCGGCCCGCTGATCGCCCTCCTCCTGGCCTGTGTCTTCTTCTCCGTCTCCACCGACCAGTTCCTCACCGGCGGGAACTTCTCGCTGATCGTCCAGCAGGTCATGGTCGTCGGCACGCTGGCCATCGGCCAGACGCTCATCATCCTCACCGCGGGCATCGACCTGTCCTGCGGAGCGGTGATGGCGTTCGGCAGCATCGTGATCGCGAAGATGGCCGCCGAGGGTTCCCTGCCGCCGCTCGCCGCGATCGCGCTGGGCCTGGCCGTCTGCGCCGGCTTCGGCCTGCTCAACGGGGCCCTGGTGCAGAAGGTCCCGCTGCCGCCCTTCATCGTCACCCTCGGCATGCTCAACGTGGCGTTCGCGCTGACGCACATCTACTCCGAGGAGCAGACGGTCAGCAACCTGCCCGGCCCGCTGACGGCCCTCGGGCAGACCTTCCCGCTGGGCAAGACCGACATCACCTACGGCTCGCTGGTCACGATCGCCCTGTTCCTCCTCCTCGCCTACGCGCTGAGCAGCACCGGCTGGGGCCGGCACGTCTACGCGCTGGGCAACAGCCCGGAAGCGGCGCGGCTGAACGGCATCCGCACCTCCCGGCTGACCATCGGCGTCTACACCGTGGCCGGTCTCCTCTACGGCATCGCCGCCCTGCTGCTCATCTCCCGCACGGGCGTGGGCGATCCGCAGGCCGGTCAGACCGACAACCTCGACAGCATCACCGCCGTGGTGCTGGGCGGCACCAGCCTCTTCGGCGGACGCGGCTCGGTCCTGGGCACGTTCATCGGCGTCCTCATCGTCGGCGTGTTCCGCAACGGGCTTCAGCTGATGGGTGTCGCCTCCATCTACCAGACCCTGATCACCGGTGTCCTGGTGATCCTCGCGGTGACCGTCGACCAGATCTCCCGGAGGAAGGCCCGATGACGACGACCACCGCCCAGACGCCCGTGCTTCAGGCTCGCGGCCTCGTCAAGCGCTACGGCCAGGTCACCGCCATCGACGGCGCCGACTTCGACCTGATGCCCGGCGAGGTCCTCGCCGTCATCGGCGACAACGGCGCCGGCAAGACCAGCCTCATCAAGGCCCTCACCGGCGCGGTGGTGCCGGACGAGGGGGAGATTCGCCTCAACGGCAGGCCGATCCAGTTCTCCGGCCCGCAGAGCGCCCGCGCCCACGGCATCGAGACGGTGTACCAGGACCTCGCCGTGGCGGCGTCCATGGACATCGCCTCGAACATGTTCCTCGGACGTGAGCTGCGCCGCCCGGGCGTCCTCGGCAGTGCCTTCCGCATGCTCGACAAGAAGCGCATGCGCCAGGAGGCGGCCGAGCACATGGCCGACCTGAAGATCGGCCTGCGCTCGCTGACCCAGTCGGTCGAGACCCTCTCCGGCGGACAGCGGCAGGCCGTGGCGGTGGCCCGCGCGGTCGCCTGGGCGCGCAGCGTCGTCGTCATGGACGAACCCACCGCCGCCCTCGGCGTCAAGGAGTCCGGCCAGGTCCTGGACCTGATCCGCCGAGTCCGCGACAAGGGGATGCCGGTCGTCCTGATCAGCCACAACATGCCGCACGTCTTCGAGATCGCCGACCGGATCCACGTCCACCGGCTGGGCCGGCGCGCCGCCGTGATCAAGCCGTCCGACTACTCCATGGCGGAGGTCGTGGCCATCATGACCGGCGCACTCACCGTCGACGAGGCTGGAGATACTGTCGTAGCGGATTCCGAGGCCGCGAAGGCCGCCGGAGTACAGGCCACCTGACAGCGCAACCCCGCTCCCGCATGTTCCGGCCGAGGCCGCGGCCCGGAACCGGGAGCACCCAGGAGACGGTTTCCTCCATGGCAGCGAGCCGCAGACCCACCTTGGCCGATGTCGCCCGAGAAGTGGGTGTCAGCGCCAAGACGGTCTCCCGAGTCCTCAACGAGGACGGGCCCGTCTCGGCCCGGACGCGGGAGCACGTCCTCGCCGCGGTGGCCGAGTTGGGCTTCCAGCCGAACCTCATGGCCCGCAACATCCGCGTCGGCGGTCCCGACACGACCGTGGGGCTGGTCATCCCCGACCTGGCCAACCCCTTCTTCGGAGCCGTGGCCCGCGGTATCGAGGACACGGTCCGCGGCCGCGGCCTGACGCTGCTCATGGGATCGTCCGCGGACGATCCCGAGCGCGAACGCGCCCTGACGGCCCAGTTCCTCGCCCGGCGCGTCAGCGTCCTGATCGTCGTGCCGTCCGTCGGAGCCGACCACTCCGACCTCAAGTCGCACCGTACGGCGGGGCTGCCCGTCGTCTTTCTCGACCGGCCGGGGGTCGGCCTGTCCACGGACAGCGTCGTCAGCTCCAACCGTACGGGCGCCCAGGAGGGCGTCGCGCACCTCATCGCCCACGGCCACCGCCGCATCGGCTTCGTCGGTGACCTGCCCGTCAGGCTGTACACCCGCCGCGAGCGCCTCGCCGGATACCGGGCCGCCCTGCGCGAAGCCGGCATCCCCTACGACCGCTCGCTGGTCGTCAGTGCGCACGATCAGCAGGGGGCGGAGGCAGTGACGGCGCAGCTCCTCGAACGACCCGATGCCCCCACGGCCCTGTTCGCCGGGAACAACATCATGGCGCTCGGCATCGTCGCCGAACTCGCCCGCAGCAAGCGCAAACACGTGGCCGTCGTGGCCTTCGACGACGTTTCTCTCGCCGAAGCGCTGGAACCGGCCCTCACGGTCGTCGCCCAGGCGCCCGAGGAGATCGGCCGCAGCGCCGCGACCACCGCCCTGGCCCGCCTCGACGGCGACCGTTCCCGGGCCCGCACGATCACCGTGCCCACTCGGCTGGTCGTCCGGGGGTCGGGAGAGCAGCGCGTCTCAGGCGGCCGTCGCTGACGGGCCGAAGCGCCTCCCGCGAGCGGTGGAGGCCCGGGGGAAAGAGCAGTCGACGGGCCCGGCCGGCGCGGCACCCCGCGGCCGGGGATGGGCGTGTCAGGTGGCTCATCTGCGAGTTCGGGTACTGTACGGCCGTGGGAGAACGGGCGACCATCGGCGATGTCGCGGCCCGGGCCGGGGTGGGGGTCGGCACGGTTTCGCGCGTCCTGAACGACAGCCGTCATGTCAGCGAGGACACCCGCGAGCGGGTACTGCGGGTGATCCGGGACCTGGACTACCGGCCCAACCGGCGCGCTCGCGCCCTGTCCACGGGACGCACCCAGAGCATCGCCGTCATCGCGCCCTTCGCCACCGAGCCGTCGGTCGTCGAGCGGCTGCGTGGCATCTCGCACGAGCTGCACGGCAGCGACCACGACCTCACCCTGCTCGACGTGGCAACACCGGACCAGCGTGATCAGCAGTACCGGGCGGTGGCCGCCGGGGACCGCTTCGACGGGCTGCTGGCGATCTCGCTCGCTCCCACCGACGACGAAGCGAAGCAGCTGGCACGTGCCGCCCTGCCCACGGTACTGCTGGACTGTGAGCACCCGGATCTGCCACGTGTGGTGATCGACGACGTGCGCGGCGGCATGCTGGCGACCCGTCACCTGCTGCAACTCGGCCATCGTCGCATCGCGTTCATGGGCGATGTCGCCGACGATCGTTTCCGTTTCAGTGCGAGTGCCCGTCGGCGCGAGGGCTGCGAGCTGGCGCTGCGCGCGCACGGCCTGGCGCTGGAGGAGCCGTACGTCCGGGTCGGGTCCCACGGCCGCGCGGTGGCGCACCGCCTCACCGACGAGTTGCTGGCCCTCCCGGAGCCCCCCACCGCGATCGTCACCAGTTCCGACACCCAGGCGCTGGGGGTGATCGAAGCGGCGAACTCGGCGGGTGTGAGGGTCCCTCAGGAACTGTCCGTGGTGGGCTTCGACGACCTCGACGTGGCGGCCTACGTAGGGCTGACCACGGTACGCCAGCCCCTGCGCACCAGCGGCGGCATCGCCGCGCGCCTGCTGCTGGAGCGCATCGGCCGGCCGCTCGGCGACTCCGTCGAGAAGTTGCTGGAACTGGAGCTCGTGCCTCGGCGTACGACGGCTGCCGCGGGAGTCTGATCCACGGTACGCCGGCGTTGGACCGGTTCCATGATGTTCCATGACGCCGTTCCGACCGCTGCTCATAAGTAGATGTTCACCTCACAAGTTCACTAGTTTTCAGTGGAATTGAGGTACTGTCAGCGATGGAACCGGTTCCGCATCTTCCATTCGTTCCCTCTTCCCCCCAAGGGTGACGTATGTACAGAGCAAGACGAGTGGTGCTCCGGCTGGCGACGGGTCTGGCAGCCCTCGCGACGTTGAGCGGCATCATCACTCCCGCTTCCGCCTCCCCCCACGACCCGTCCCGGACGGGAACACGGCAGTACACCGCCGACGACGACCACACGGCCGTCTGGTCCCGCGCGGACGCCCTGAAACTCCGGCAGGACAGGACCAACACCGCCCCTCGCGTGTCGCCCGACTTCCCGGTCATGAGCGACAAGGTGTGGGTGTGGGACACCTGGCCGCTCACCAAGCTCAGCACCCGGACCGCCACCTACAAGGGCTGGCACGTCATCTTCTCGCTGACGGCTCCCCGCTCGGTGCCGTTCGGCGACCGGCACTGGTACGCGAAGATCGGCTACTTCTACTCGCGTGACGCCAAGAGCTGGAAGTACGGCGGCGACCTGTTCCCGTCCGGCACCTCGTTCGGCTCCCGTGAGTGGGCCGGCTCGACGGCGCTCGTCGGCGACAAGGTGCAGTCCTTCTACACCGCCTCCGGGCGCGACAACGGCGGGGTCGACCCCAGCGACGCGCTTCAGCGTCTGGCGCAGGCGACCGGCAAGATCCACGCGGACAAGAACCGCGTCTGGTTCTCCGGCTTCCGGGACCACCGCATCATCGCCGAGGCCGACGGCAAGATGTACCAGACCCTCGAACAGTCGCAGCAAGGCCCGATCATCTACGCCTTCCGCGACCCGTTCGTCTTCCGCGACCCGCGGGACCGCAAGGTCCACCTGCTGTTCGAGGGCAACACGGGCGGTACCGCGGGCTCGTACCAGTGCACCAAGCGTGACCTGGGCGACCTCCCGGCCGGCCACGAGGTGCCGGAGGACTCCAAGTACTACACGGGCAACATCGGGCTGGCCACGGCCACCGGCGACAGCATGGAGAACTGGAAACTCCAGCCCCCGCTGCTCTCGGCCAACTGCGTGAACCAGCAGACCGAACGGCCGCACCTGGTCATCCGCGGCGGCAAGTACTACCTGTTCACCATCAGCCACAAGTTCACGTTCGCGCCGGGGCTGAGCGGCTGGGACGGCCTCTACGGGTTCGTCGGCCCCGGGCTGCGCAGCGACTACCGGCCGCTCAACGGCAGCGCGCTGGTCCTGGGCAACCCCGAGGACGCCCCGACACAGCAGTACTCGCACTACGTGATGCCCAACGGGCTGGTGGAGAGCTTCATCGACACGGTGCCGACGGCTGACGGCGGGACCCGCTTCGGCGGCACCCTCGCACGCACGCTCGTGCTGTCCCTACAGGGCGACAGGACGAGGCTGGCCGGTCAGCTGGACTACGGCTTCATTCCGTAGACCGGCCCGACCACGATGAGGGCCGGTTTCGGATACCTCCGAAACCGGCCCTCATCTGCGACTCATACGAGTCGGGACGACAGGATTTGAACCTGCGACCCCTTGACCCCCAGTCAAGTGCGCTACCAAGCTGCGCCACGTCCCGTTGCGCACCGCGCGGATGAACCGCGTGATCACGCAGGTCAACCCTACCGCATGGGGAGCCGTCCCCCGGCCGGTGCCGACGGCCGGTCCGGGCGCCGGGTCCAGCCCGCGAGACCCACCGTCGAGACGGCGACAGCGAGGACGGCCCACCAGGGGAGGCCCGCCTTGGTCGCGTGACCGGCGCAGGCCGCCACGGCCAGGAGTGCCGTGACAACCCCTCCGGGCAGTCCGGCCCATCGGGCGGGTCGTCGCCCCGTCTCCTCCACGTCCTGCTCCCCCTTCACCCACGCAGTCGCCTGCCCGGGGACACCTCAACTCCCGGGCATATGCCGCAAACAATACGCCAATCGGCGGGAACTCCCGACCAGGGCATAGGGGTTGAGACGGACAAAGGAGGTGTGGGAGTGCCGTTCCGGTCCGGTCCGCCCCGCGGTCGCAGGGCCGGGGACGACGGAGTGTCCGCCCGGCCCGCCCCGCGCCCCACACTCTGTCCAGGCCGCTCCCCCGTTCACCGGGGCTAAGGTCGCCGCATGACGCACAGCTTCGTACTGCACATCCCCGACGCCGAGCTCGAACCCGAGCCCCTCGCGCCCGAGCAGATCGTCTCCGGAACGCCCGAGGTCACCGGCAAGGTCGTGTGGGAGTCGGAGGACGGCCGTCAGGTCCGGGGCGTCTGGCAGATCACGCCCGGCGTGGTCACCGACACCGAGGCCGACGAGCTGTTCGTCGTGATCAGCGGCTCGGCGACGATCGAGGTGGAGGGCGGGCCGACGCTCACGGTCGGGCCCGGCGACCTGGCCGTCCTGCGCGAGGGTGACCGTACGACGTGGACGGTGCACGAGACCCTGCGCAAGGCGTACGCGATCAACCTCTGAGCGAGCCGGGCGATCAGGGCGCCGGGGCCGTCGAACCGCGGATCTCCAGGGTGGGCGTGGCCAGGTGGACCCGGCCCGCTCCGCCGGGGCCCTCGAAGCGCTCCAGCAGACAGCGGGCCGCGCGGCGGCCGACCTCGTGGCTCGTGTTGTCGACCGTCGTGAGCCACACGTGCCGCAGCCGGGCGATGCTCGTGTTGTCGTAGCCGACGACGGACACATCGCGCGGAACCCGCAGCCCCAGCTCCTCGGCCGCCGAGAGCACGCCGATGGCGGCCATGTCGTTGACGGCGAAGACGGCCGTGGGCCGTTCGGGGCCGCTGAGCAGCCGGACGGTCGTGCGGTAGCCGCCCTCCTCGGTCATGTCGCTCGGCTCGACCACCGCCCGCTCCGCCAGGCCGTGCCGGCGCATGGCCGCTTCGAAACTGCCGCGCCGCAGCTCGCCCACCGCGCCGTAGCCCGCGATGTGCGCGATACGGCGGTGCCCGAGGCCGATCAGGTGCTCGGCGACCAGCCGGGCGCCCCGCTCGTCGTCACCCGCCACCACGTCCACGCCAGGCGGGGCCGGTTCGCGGGAGCCGGCCAGTACGACCGGGATCCGCTCGGCCACCGCGCCGAGGGCCGCCGGGTCGGGCAGCGTGCCGACCACGACCAGGCCGTCGACCCGCAGGTCCAGCAGCGGGTCGGCGGGGTCCTGGCCGGTGCGGCGGTTGAGACGGGCGTCGGCCAGCAGCATGTGCAGGCCGTTGGCGTGCAGCAGGGAGTTCAGGCCGTCGAGGAGGTCGACGAACCAGGGGTTGCGCAGGTCGTTGAGGAGGACGCCGACCGTGCGGGTGCGCTGCTCGCTGAGGCTGCGGGCGGCGGCGTTGGGCCGGTAGCCCAGCTCCTGGGCGGCCCGGAACACGGCGTCCCGCTTCTCGGGGCGCACCTGGTCGGAACCGCGCAGCACGAGGGAGACCAGCGACTTGGAGACACCGGCTCGCTCGGCCACGTCCCGGATCGTCGGCTGTCTCATGGGATGGACCGTTCCATGAGGCGCCACGGCTTGTCAAAGGGTTGACAGCGTCGGCGAACCCCGCCCAGGGTGGCCTGGACAGGTTCTGGAACGGTCCAAGAGGGGCTCTCATGGTGGACACGCTCGGCGTCGCCGTCGTCGGATTCGGCTGGATGGGGCGGGTGCACACCCAGGCGTACGCGCGTGTGCGGCACCACTATCCGCGGCTGCCCCTCGTCCCGGAGCTGGTGACGGTCGCCGAGGAGGTACCGGGCCGGGCGGAGGAGGCCGCCGCGCAGTTCGGGTTCGTCTCCACGACCCGCGACTGGCGCGAGGTGGCCGCCGACCCACGGGTCGGGGCGGTCAGCATCACCGCGCCGAACTTCCTGCACCGTGAGATCGGCGTCGCCATGGCCGAGGCGGGCAAGCACATCTGGATCGAGAAGCCGGTGGGTCTGACCGCCGAGGACGCCCGTGCGGTGGCGGACGCGGTGGCCTCGGCGGGAGTGCAGGGCACCGTCGGCTTCAACTACCGCAACGCGCCCGCTGTCGAGGCGGCCCGCGAGTTGATCGCCTCCGGGGAGATCGGCACCGTCACGCATGTCCGCGTACGGCTGTTCAGCGACTACGCGGCCCACCCCGAGGGTGCGCTGACCTGGCGGTACGAGCGCGAGCGGGGCGGCAGCGGGGTGCTGGGCGACCTTGCCTCGCACGGCGTGGACCTGGCCCGGTTCCTGCTCGGCGACATCACCTCCCTCGCGGCCGACACGGCGGTCTTCCTCCCGCAGCGGGCCCGCCCGGCCGGCGCCACCGCGGGCCACAGCCGCGCCGCCGGAGGTGAACTCGGCCCGGTGGAGAACGAGGACTACGTCAGCTGCCTGCTGCGGTTCGCCTCGGGGGCGCGCGGTGTCCTGGAGGCCTGCCGGGTCTCGGTCGGCGAGCAGAACAACTACGGCTTCGAGGTGCACGGCACCAAGGGGGCGGTGTTCTGGGACTTCCGCCGCATGAACGAGCTGGGCGTCAGCCGCGGCACGACGTACCAGGACCAGTCCGTGACCACGGTCTACGTCGGCCCTGGCCACGGGGAGTTCGCCGCGTTCCAGCCGGGCGCCGCGAACGCGATGGGGTACGACGACCTGAAGGTCATCGAGGCGTACCGCTTCCTCACGTCGGTCGCCGAGGGCTCCTCCCACGGGGCGACGCTCATCGACGCCGTGCACAGTGCGGCCGCACTGGACGCGATGGCGCGGTCCGCGCAGAGCGGGAGCTGGGCGGAGGTGACCGGGCGAGCGTGAAGCGGTCCCGTCAGCGCGGGCCCTGAGACCGCCGGCCCAGGTAGGCCTTCGCCGGGACGAGGACCAGCCACAGCCACATGACGGCCGGGCCGGTGACGAAGACCAGCGGAACGGTGACGAGGAAGACCACCACGATCGTGGCGCTGTCGAGGAGGTACAGCGGGGCCGTCGCCTCGGTGGGCGTGCCGTGGCGCAGCCAGGGGCGCCTGGCCAGGACCGCGGCCACCGCCAGGTGGCAGCCGCCGAGCGCGGCGACGGCCCCCGCGTAGACGGCGACCGTCACGGACTGGTCGCCGTACTCGGCGAGCAGCCGGGTCGGGAACGGCACGAGGGCCGCGACGCCGAAGCCGAGGACGGACAGGCTGATCACCTGTCCGTCGACCTCGCGCACCCCGCGGAAGATCCTGCGGTGGTCGCGCCAGTAGCTGCCGAGCACCGCGACGCTGAGCGCGTAGGCCCCGAGGTCGGGGAGCACCCGGCGCAGCGCCTCGCGGTACTGGTCGGGCTCCAGGTCCCGCGGCACGTAGAGATCCAGGACGAGCAGGGTGATGGCGATGGCGAACACGCCGTCGGCGAGCGCCAGCAACCGGTCCGGCCCGCCGTCCGGGCGTGATGTCCACATGGGTCCGACGGTAGGCGCGGCGCGGGTCCCGCTTCCGGATCCACGCCCGGCCGGGCCGTCCGGATCACACGGCCGCCTGCGGCGGCATGTTGTACGGCGTCACCACCTGGATCGCCGACGGCAGGGTCGGTCCCGCCGGCGGCAGCGCGTCGTGGGCGCGCATGACGGTGTGGCAGGCCTCGCGGACGTCCTGGCGGAGGTCGTGGTGGAGCACGGCGGACAGGCGGTGCTCGCGCAGCAGCCGGGTGTTGTCGTGGTCGAGGTCGTGCGCGACGAACACCGCGCAGTCGCGGCCGAGGTCGTCGAAGGCGCGCAGCGTGGCGATGTTGCCGCCGCCGATCGAGTACACGGCGCGGATGTCCGGGTCGCGTTCCAGTGCGGCCCGAACGAGGTCGTACTGGGTGGCGTCCAGGCCCTGGCCCTCGGCGATCTCGACCAGCGTGCGTTCGGGGTGCCGGGCGCGCATCACGCCGCGGAAGCCCATCTCGCGCTCTTCCTCGTTGCGGAAGAAGCCGCTGCTGAGGCTGGTGAGGACGTTGCCCGGGCGCTCCCCCAGCCACTGGCCCATCAGGTACGCGGCCGTCGCCCCCGCCGCCCGGTCGTCTATGCCGACATAGGCGCGGCGGGCACTGGCGGGCAGGTCGGTCACCAGCGTCACGACCGGGACGCCGGCGGCTTCGAGCCGGCCGACCGCGGCGGTGACTTCGGGGACGTCCGGGGCCTTGAGGATCACGCCCTGCGAGCCGCGCCGGGCGATGCGCTCCAGGGTCCGCACCAGCTCCCCTGCCGGGCCGGTCTCGCGGAAGTGGAAGCGGGAGCGCAGCACCGCCGGACGCAGGGACGGCAGTTCTGCCTCCAGGGCGGCGCGGATGGCCGTGGTGAACCGCTCGGGCGCCTGCATCACGATGTCGACCATGAACGTCCGGCCGACGAGGCGGACCTGGGTGCGCTGCCGGTCGAGGTCGGCGATGGCCTGGCGGACCTCCCGGGCGGTGCTCTCGCGCACGCCTCCCCTGCCGTTCAGCACCCGGTCGACGGTCGCCTCGCTCAGGCCCGCCTGACGTGCGATCTCCCGGATCGGGAACGGGTGGCCCATGCGCCGGCTCCTTGAGGGGTTTTTGATGGCTCGCTGCTGGTTGTTCGAGGTGTTTGTACTGACAAGAATGACAGGGCTGCGTCGCTCCGTGACCCCGAAGGGACGACGATGTCCTTCACTTCCGTCCACCGCCGTGCCTGGCTGTCCGAACAGGACTGCGATCTCGACGCGTTCCGCGCGCTGGTCGAGCAGGCCACCGACCCCGCCGACTATCCGCACGCCTCCGCCGTGGAGCAGAACGTGCTCGTCTACGACTGCGCCCTGCTCGAAGGCGACCGGGTGGTCCAGGCCGAGCTGGTGCGGGCGCTCGCCGACGGGCCCGGCATCGTGGTCTTCCGCGGCGCCTTTCCCGACCCCCGGGTCGTGGACCGGGCCACCGACGTGTTCGAGGCGCTGATCGCCGAGCAGCGCGCCTCGGGCGCGGCCGCCGGAGACCACTTCGCCGAGCCGGGCGCCAACGACCGGGTGTGGAACGCGCTGGAGAAGGCGGCCCTCCACGACGCGGAGGCGTTCGCCGACTACTACGCGAACGAGATCCTGGCCCTGGTCGCCACCGCCTGGCTGGGCCCGGGCTACCAGGTCACCTCCCAGCTCAACGTGGTCAACCCGGGCGGGGCCGCCCAGACCGCGCACCGCGACTACCACCTGGGTTTCGTGGCGAACGACGCCGCCGCCGCCTATCCGGCGCACGTGCACCGCCTCTCCCCCGTGCTGACGCTCCAGGGCGCGGTCGCGCACTGCGACATGCCGGTGGAGTCCGGGCCGACGATGTACCTGCCGCACTCGCAGAAGTACGAGCCCGGCTACCTCGCCTGGCGGCGGCCGGAGTTCCGGGCGTACTTCGAGGCGCACCACGTGCAGCTGCCGCTCGCCAAGGGTGACGCGGTGTTCTTCAACCCGGCTCTCTTCCACGCGGCCGGCACGAACCGCTCCGCGGACATCCGGCGCATGGCCAACCTGCTCCAGGTGTCGTCCGCGTTCGGCCGTGCGATGGAGACGGTGGACCGCGAGGCGGTGTGCAACGCGGTGTACCCGGTTCTCCTCGAACGCAAGGCCGAGGGTGCCGACCAGGCGTGGCTGGAGCAGGTGATCGCGGCGAGCGCCGAGGGCTACCCCTTCCCCACCAACCTCGACAGCGACCCGCCGGTCGACGGACTGGCCCCGCCCTCGCAGGCGGATCTGATGCGGTGGGCGCTGCGCGAGGAGTGGACGCCGCAGGCGCTCCGGGCGGAGCTGCGGGCCGGTACCCAACGGCGAGAGAGCTGAGGACCCGATGGGACTTCTCGACGACAAGGCCGTCCTGGTCAACGGCGGAAGCCAGGGGGTCGGCGCGGCCATCGCGCGGGCCGCTGTGCGCGAAGGGGCGGTCGTGGCCGTCACCGGACGGCGCCCCGGACCGGGCGAGGCCCTGGTGGAGGAGCTGACCGCCGCGGGCGGCAAGGCCCTGTACGTGCGGGCCGACCTGTCGGACGCCGGGCAGGCCAAGGACTCCGTCGCGCAGGTCGTGCGGGCGTACGGCCGGGTCGACTGCCTGGTGAACTCGGCCGGACTGACCTCCCGGGGAACACTGCTCGACACCACGCCCGAGCTGTTCGACCAGCACATCGGGATCAACCTCAAGGGCCCGTTCTTCGCGATGCAGGCGGTGGTGGCGGACATGGTGGGGCGTCAGGCGCCCGGCACGATCGTCAACGTCATCACCTCGTCGGCGCACGGCGGGCAGCCGTTCCTGGCGCCGTACGTCGCCGCCAAGGCGGGCCTGATCGGCCTGACGCGCAACGCCGCGCACGCCCACCGCTGGGACCGGGTACGGATCAACGGCCTCAACATCGGCTGGACGGCGACGGAGGGCGAGGACGCGACGCAGAAGGCCTTCCACGGCGCCGGGGACGACTGGCGCGAGGAGGCCGCGGCGAAGCTGCCGATGGGCAAGCTGGGGCAGCCGGACGAGATCGCCGACTTTGTCGTCTTCCTGCTGTCGGACCGGTCCGGGGTGGTGACGGGGTCGGTCATCGACTGGGATCAGAACGTCCTCGGCGGCCTGGACTGACGACTCTCCGCAACAAACCTTCCCCCTCTCTAGGAGCAACACCCCATGCGTATCGGAATCCTCGGCCTCGGCCGCATCGGCGCCTTCCACGCCGAGACCCTCTCCGGACTCGACGCCGTCGACTCCCTCGTCCTGACCGACCCGTTCGCCGATGCCGCCAAGGCCGCCGCCGAGCGGTTCGGGGCCGAGGTCGTGGACTCGCCGGAGGCCCTGCTGGCCGCCGGTGTGGACGGCATCGTCGTCGCGGCCGCGACGGACGCCCACCCGGCGCTGATCCTGGCCGGTGTCGAGGCCGGCGTCCCCGTCTTCTGCGAGAAGCCCGTCGCCAGGACCATGGCCGAGGGTGTCGAGGTGCTCAAGGCCGTCGCCGGCCGGGACGTGCCGATCCAGATCGGCTACAACCGCCGTTTCGACACCGGGTTCGTCAACGCCCGCGCCGCCGTGCTGAGCGGTGAGCTCGGCAAGCTGCACACGGTCCGCTCGACCACGCTGGACCCGGCGCCGCCGCCGGCCGCCTACATCGCCGCCTCCGGCGGCATCTTCCGGGACTGCTCGGTGCACGACTTCGACATCATCCGCTGGGTGACCGGCCGCGAGGTGACCGAGGTGTACGCCGTGGGGGGCAACCGGGGCGCCGACTACATCAAGGAGGCCGGTGACGCCGACACCACCGGCGCGATCCTCACCCTCGACGACGGCACCATCGCGGTGGTCTCCAACTCCCGCCACAACGCCCGGGGGTACGACGTCCGCATGGAGATCCACGGTTTCACCGACTCCATCGCCGTCGGCCTGGAGGACAAGCTGCCGCTGCGTTCCGTCGAGCCCGGGGTGACCTTCCCGGCGGGCACGCCGCACGACTTCTTCATGGACCGCTTCACCGCCGCCTACCGTGCCGAACTGACCGCGTTCACCGAGGTCGTGGCCGGCACCCGCCCCTCCCCCTGCACCATCGAGGACGCTCTGGAGGCGGGGTGGATCGCCGACGCGTGCACGCTGTCCCTGCACGAGCACCGTCCCGTGACGATCGAAGAGGTACGGCAGGCATGAGCGAGGAGGGCCGGGAACCCCTGCGCATAGGTGTGCTGGGAGCCGCGCGGATCACCGAACGCTCCCTGGTCGGCCCGGCCCGGGCGACCGGCCACCGCCTCGTCGCGGTGGCCGCCCGCGACCGCGCCCGCGCCGAGGCGTTCGCCGCCGGGCACGGCGTGGAACGGGTGGCGGATTCGTACGCCGAGCTGATCGCCGATCCCGAGGTGGACGTCGTCTACAACCCGCTCGCCAACGGCCTGCACGGCCCGTGGAACCTGGCCGCCCTCGCCGCCGGCAAGCACGTGCTGTCGGAGAAGCCGTCGGCGAGCAACGCCGAGGAGGCGGCCCAGGTGCGGCGGGCCGCCGAGAAGGCCGGCACGGTCTTCATGGAGGCCTTCCACTACCTCTTCCACCCCGTCACCCGGCGCCTCCACGAGCTGCTGGCCTCCGGTGAACTCGGCGAACTGCGGCACGTCGAGGCCCTGGTCGCCATCGCCGCGCCGCCGGACACCGACCCGCGCTGGTCGCTGCCGCTGGCCGGCGGCGCCCTGATGGACCTCGGCTGCTACAGCCTGCACGCGCTGCGGATGCTCGCCCCCTGGGCGGGCGGTGCCCCGCGCCTGGCCGCCGCCCGGGCCGGGGAGCGCGCGGGCGCGCCCGGGGTCGACGAGTGGCTGGAGGCCGATCTGGAATTCCCGGGCGGCGCCACGGGCTCGGCCCGCTGCCACATGGCGTACGACGGGCTGGACATGAGCATCCGGCTCGTCGGTTCCCGGGGCGAGGCGACCGCCCCCAACTTCGTCCTGCCACAGCTGGACGACCGGGTCGTGATCCGCACACCCGAAGGCGAGCGCACGGAGCACCTAGGTACACGCTCGTCGTACACGTACCAGCTGGAGGCGTTCGCGGCCCGGGTGCGGGAGGGCACGCCGCTTCCGCTGGACGCGGACGACGCGGTGACCACGATGGAGCTCATCGACGCCTGTTACCGGCAGTCCGGGTTCGTACCGCGGCCGCGCAGCTCCCTCGGAGGGTGACACCGGCCGTGCGGGACGGCCTGGCCGGTGTCACTCCGGCCCGTGTTCCGGACCGCCGAAGTCGGGGCTCGTCAAATCCGGACGGGTGAGGCCGGACGTCCGTGTGGTCGGCGGGGACGGCATCGTACGGTGCGGCGCTGCCGGCGAGCCCGGGTCCGCGAGCGCATCCCGGAGGAACGGGACGATGCCGCGTTCCGTGAGCGCTTCCCGCCAGGCCTCCCGGGCCCGGGTGACCTCCTCGCCGGGCTCGTCGCGAGGGGGGCCGGTGCTGTTGCGCAGGGCCGTGAGAAGGAGCCCGGCGGAGGCGACGAGGAGCGACACGGCGGTCACCGCACAGAACAGCCAGCCCAGGGTGATCAACGTCCGGCTGAACGCCGACTCCGGGTTGAGCACGTGCAGGACATAGCCCACCAGCAGGAAGATCACCGCGGCCGTTCCCGCGAGGACGGGTGCCAGGACCGCGAGGACGGCGGCGGGACCCGCTCCGGGAGCTTCGTCGGGGTGAGGGGACGACGGACTGGACGGCGCCGGCGCCCCCCGCCGCTCGCGGACTGTCACGTAGTGCTCGTACTCACTCGCCGCGGCCGCTGTGATGAGCGGAGCGGCCCGGAGCGCCATGATCCGCAGTTGTTCGGCGTTGAGCCGCTGCCCGAGAGCGGCCAGTTCCGGGCGCTCCGGCACGGAGCGCAGCGCCTGGTCGAGGGTGCGCTCGTAGTCGGCCCGGTCCTCGCTCAGCAGGCGGGCTTGCGCGGCGAAGTTGCCTCGTGCGGGGACCGTGGCCCGTGTGATCCTCGGGCGCGTCGGCGAGGGTCTCGGCGCCGGTCCCGGGGCGTTGCCGGAGTGCCCGGCGGGCGACGGCGCGGTCGTCTGCTCCCCCACGGTCGGTTCCAGGAACACCTGCTCAGGTGCCGACGGTGCCACGGCGGTGTCCGCGGCCGTCGCGGGGGCGGGCGGGCGCACCGGTAGCCCGAGGAGCGAGGCGAGGACGCGTCGCCCGAGGGACAGCCGACGCCTCTGTTCGTACGTGGCGGGCCGGCGTCCCGAGCGGTCCACGCCGAGGATGCTCGCGGCGATGCGCCGGGACAGGGGATGCCGCGTCATCGCGCCCCCTCCTCTCCGACGGCCGGCCTCGGGGGAAGGGACGGCGTCTCACGGCCATGGCGTTCTCTGCCGGGGTTGCCCGCGGCGTCGGCCGGGCGGCCGTTCGGGTGGGCGGTGTGCGGGGGGAGGGCCCTGGTGTCCACCGGTGCTCCGTCAGCGTCCACGGCCACCGCCCCGGCGGGCGGCCCGGCGGCGGGCGGCCCGGGCAGCGCGGCGGG
>NZ_WWIC01000204.1:0-30503 GCF_009872555.1 Streptomyces sp. SID5643 | reverse complement strand
CCGCCGCGGACGCCCGCGGTGCGCCGGGCCGGGCGCCGCCCGGGCACTCTCGGCGGGACTCCGGGCGCGGCGCCCGGAGTCGCGCCCCGGCGCCCCGGTCGTCGGGCGTGTGAGGCACGTGTGCGAGGCGGGTCGGGAGTGGGAGCGAGGGGAGGACGGGGCGCGGGCCGGGCGGAATGCCCGGCCGCCGCCCGGCCGGGGCCGGGCGGCGGCAACGCGGGAGGCCCCGCCCTCGCGGTCACTGCTTGGCGAAGGCCAGCAGGTCCGCGTTCAGACGGTCGGCGTGGGTGGCGAACAGGCCGTGGGCCGCGCCCTCGTAGGTCAGCAGGGTGCTGCCGGGAACGAGCTCCGCGGTGCGGGGACCGCACAGCGGGTACGGTGCCCCGAGGTCGGCGGTGCCGTGGACGACCAGGGTGGGCACCCGGACGGCCGCCGTCTCCGCTCGCTGGTCGGTGGTGAACAACGTGCGGTAGATCTCCGTGGCGGCCCGCGGCGAGGTGTCCATGGCCAGGTCCGTCAGCCACTCGGCCAGCCGGGGCGAGAGCGGCGTGCTCGCCGGATCCGCCTCGGGGCCGGCGAAGAACGGCCAGGTCAGTGATCTCAGCCAGGCGGCCCGGTCGGTCCGGATGGCCTTCTCGATCTCCTCGAACAGCGCCATCTCCAGGCCGTCCGGGTTGTCCGGGGTGCGCAGCAGGAACGGCGTGGTCGAGGCGACCAGCGCCAGCTTCCCCACCCGCGCGGCGCCGTACCGGGACAGGTAGCGCACGGCCTCACCGCCGCCCGCCGCGTAGCCGACCAGCAGGACGTCCCGCAGGTCGAGGTGGTCGAGCAGATCGGCGAGGTCCGACGCGAGGGTGTCGTAGTCGTAGCCGCTCCAGGGGACGTCCGAGCGTCCGGTGCCGCGCCGGTCGTAGGTGACGCAGCGCAGCCCCTGACCGGCCAGGAACGGCGCCTGGAACTCCCACATCCGCGAGTCCGCCATCGCGGCGCTGAGCAGCACCACGGGACGCCCTTCGCCCCAGTCGGTGCAGTGGAGCCGGGTCCCGTCCCGGGTGGTGACGTACGGCATGACGCCTGCCTTCCTTGGTGGTGGGGACCTTCAGCGCCGTGCGGTGCGGCCCGGCGCCGCCAGGACCAGGGCGGAGGCCAGGAGTCCCAGGGCGATGAGCGGGACGAGCGTGACGGCGAACGCGTGCGGGTAGGCGCCCGCCGAGCCGCCGGCGTCGGCCAGGGCGGGGAAGAAGACCGCGCCGGCGATCGCCACGCCGACGGCCGCGCCGCCCTCCTGAGCGGTGTTCAGCAGTCCGGAGGCGGAGGCCGCGTGCTCGGGAGCGGCCGCGCCCAGCACCAGGTTGGTCAGCGGGCCGGTCGTCAGGCCCATGCCGAGCCCGGCGACGAGGAGTGCGGGCAGCACCCACAGCACGTGTCCCGTCGTGTCGAGGCGGTCGGCGGTCAGGGCGACCGCCGCGTAGCCGATCGCGAGGGTCAGCGGGCCGACGGCAACCCTGCGGGCGGTGACCGAGGCGGCCTTGCGCGCCGACACCATCGAGGCGCCGAAGTAGCCCGCGCCCAGGGCCAGGAAGACGGACCCGGACTCCAGGGGCGACAGGCCCCGGCCCAGCTGCAGGTAGAGCGCCAGCACGAAGAAGAAGGAGCCCATCGCGAGGAAGTAGACCACCGTCGCGGCCAGCCCCACCGAGAACACCCGGCCCTTGAACAGGGCGGGTTCGATCAGCGGGCCCCGGTCGGCCGCCGCCCGCCGGCGCAGGTGCCAGACGGTCACCGCCACCAGGACGGCCGCACCGGCCAGCGCCTCCCACACCCACAGCGGCCAGCCGCTCTCCTGGCCCTCCAGCAGCGCGAAGACGATGATGCCCAGGGACGCCGTGACCAGCAGGGCGCCCACGAGGTCCAGCCGGGTGCCGCCCTCACCGCGCGACTCGGGGATCGTGCGGCCGACGAAGGCCAGGGAGACCAGGCACAGCGGGACGTTGATCAGGAAGATGGTCCGCCAGCTCAGCCCCGCGATGTCGACCGTGATCAGGGCACCGCCGATGAACTGGCCGAAGACGCCGGCCATTCCGATGACCAGGCCGTAGGCGTTGAAGGCGCGGTCGCGGGCGGCGCCGGTGTACACCGTGCCGATGATGCCGAGCACCTGCGGCACCATCAGCGCGGCGGCGGCGCCCTGGGCGATGCGGGCGACGACCAGGACGGTCGCCGTGGGTGCCAGGCTGCACGCGGCCGAGGCCAGCATGAACAGCACCATGCCGAGTGTGAACATCCGCCGGCGGCCGAAGAGGTCGCCGAGCCTGCCACCGGTGATCAGTCCCGCGGTGAAGGCGACGCCGTAGCCCACGACGAACATCTGGGCCTGGGCGGCGCCGGCGCCCAGGTCGGCCTTGATGGCGGGGACGGCCACGTTGGCGATGAAGAAGTCCAGCACCGTGATGAACGTGCCCACGAGCACCACCAGGAGGGCACCGGCCGAGGGGGCGGCGGCCGGTGCGCCGCCGGGGGGCGTCGGCGCACGCCCCTCGACGACGACTTCCGTGCTTGTCTCAGAAGTCATGACGACTCCGTTTCTCGATCTTTTCGGGTGGTTGGCCGGTGGTGCCGGTACCGTGGCCGGTCACCAGGTCACGGGAAGGTGTGTCACCCCGTGGAAGACGGTGCCGCGGCGGAAGACCGTGCGCGGGTCGGCCGCCAGCCGCAGATTCGGGAAGCGCCGCAGCAGGGAGCGCAGCGACAGCTCCATCTCCAGGCGCGCCAGCGGGGCCCCCTGGCAGTAGTGCGGCCCGAAGCCCCACTGCAGGTGGCCGCTGGTGTCGCGGTGCGGGTCGATCCGGTGCGGGCAGGCGAAGACCGACTCGTCGTGGTTGCCGGCGGGCACGGAGATGACGACGGCGTCGCCCTTGGAGACGGCCACACCGCCGAGTTCGAGGTCCTCCACCGCCAGCCGGACCATCGCGTCCTGGGAGATCGACCAGTAGCGCATCGACTCCTCGATGAAGTTCGGTATGAGCGCGCCGTCGTCGGCGGCCACCCGCGCCCGCAGGTCGTCGTCGCGCAGCAGCGCCAGGATGTTCAGGGCGATCTGGTTGGTGGTGGTCTCGTGTCCGGCGACCAGGACCAGCCGGGCGATGCCGACCAGTTCGTCCAGGGTGAGGGCGCCCTTCGCGTGGTGGTTGACGGCGAGGCGGCTGATCAGGTCGTCGCCGGGGCTCTCCAGCTTGAGCAGCGCAAGTTTGGCCAGGTACTCGGACATCTCCTCGAAGGCGGCCAGGGAGACCGCCGGGTCCTCCTGGGAGATGGTGGCGCGGGTCTTCTCGATGAAGAACGCGGAGTCCTGCTCCGGAACGCCCAGCAGCCGCGCGATGACGAGGGTCGGCAGCGCCCGGGAGAACACCGCGTGCAGGTCGGCCGGCCGGGGCTGTGCCTCCAGTTCGTCCAGCAGTTCGTCCACCAGCCGCTGGACCGGTTCGCGCAGGCGCTTGACCCGGCGCGCGGTGAACTCGGTCTGGATCATGGAGCGGAGCCGGGCGTGCTCGGGGTCGTCCAGGCGCAGGAAGGAACTGGGGTTCCCGCCGGGCGGGACCTGGATGCGCACCGGTGCGCCGGGCAGGCGTTCGTCGGCGCTGAGGCGGGGATCGCCCAGCGCCTGCCGTACGTCGGCGTACCGGGTCACCAGCCAGGCCAGGCGGGACTCGGCGGCTCCCGCCGGGATGCGCACCACGCAGGGGGGCGCGTTGCGCAGTTCCGCCAGGATGGGCGGCGGGTCTCCGTCCTCGGTGCGGGCGAAGGGCCAGTCCAGGACGTCGGTGTGGTCCGCGAGCGACACGTCGGCCTCCAGGGGTGAGGGGGCAGGCAGGTGGATGACGGGCACCGGCTCTTCTCCGTGGTCGGACTCGGACACGCTGACGCCGCCGGGGCGGTGGGGACATGGGTGGTGTCCCGTCCAACGCCGCGGACGGTCGTGCGCCACTGTCGCGCAGTCCGCTGACACGGAGCTGACACGAGGGCCGACTGGGCTGTGGAACCCCCGGGAACTCGTGTGGGGCCGGTGCTGGGGGTGTGGGGCGGACCGGGAAGGCGCCGGAGCGGGGCGCCTTCCCGGTGCGGCGCTGCTGTGGCCGGGAAGGCCGCCGCCGGCCTCTCCGGTCGCGGCGCTAGCGCGCGGGGTGGGCGGCGATCCGCTGCAGGCGGTGCGCGAAGTGGGCGGTGACGGCCTGGGCGTGCGTGTCGATGTAGAAGTGGCCGCCGGAGTACTCGTTGTGGCCGAGGTAGGCGGGGGTGCGGCCGGCCCAGTGGGTCATGGCGTCCGGCGCCTCCTGCAGGGGGTCGGAGCGCCCGCCGTAGGAGGCGAGCGGGCAGGCGACCCCGGCGCCGTCGTCGACGTACTGGGCGGCGACCCTGAGGTCGGCGCGGAGCGCGGGGACCACGAGGGCGAGCATCTCGGGGTTGTCGTAGATCTCGGCCGGGAAGGAGCCCAGCTTCTTGATCCACTCGACGAGCTCGGGCTCGGGCATCCGGCTCTGCTCCTCGGTGGGCTGGAAGAAGCCCACGGGCGACCAGCCGGACATGCCGACCATGAGGGGTGCAGGGCCGCCCTCCTCCTCCATGCGGATGGCCAGCCGGAACGCGAGCTGGGCGCCGAGGCAGTGCCCGAAGAACGCGAACGGCCGGTCGTCCAGGTCGTCGAGCACGGCCTCGTGCAGCGCTTCGAGCAGCGGCCAGAACTCCTCGTACGTCGGCTCCTCCCGGCGGTTGTGACGGCCCGGCAGGGTCACCGCCTGCGGGGCGATGTCGGGCGGCAGCAGGCTCTCCCAGTCCCGGTAGATGATGGCGCCGCTGCCCGCGTGCGGGAGCAGGAACAACCGGATCGAGGCGTCGGGCGAGGGCTCCACCGGGTGGAACCACTGGCCCGCGCGGGACATCCGGCTGCCGGCGGCGACGGTGGCGCCGGTGGCGCCGGTGTCCGTTGCGTTGGTGGTACTGGTCACGACTGAGTACTCCCCACGGTGGTGGACGGGCCGAGGGCGCGAACCGCGGGCAGCAGCACCTCGGCGATCTCCTTCAACTGCGGTTCCGGGTCGAGCGATCCGATCCTCAGGACCAGGTGGCGAGCGCCGGCCCGGACGTAGCCGCCGAGCCATTCGGCGCACTTCTCGGCGCTGCCCCAGGCGTAGGCCTGGATGGTGCGCATCTGGTCGAGGGAACGGCCGTAGTAGTGGCTGATGTAGTGCTCCAGTTCGGCCTCGGCCGCCCGCTCGTCGCGGTTCACCGTGATCGTCGCGTACAGGGCGGGAGTGACGGCGCCGGCGGGGCGGCCCGCCTCCTCGGCGAGCTCGGCGATCCGGCGGCGGGCCCGGCCGTAGGCGTCGGGGTCGGGCAGGAACGGCAGCCAGCCGTCGTAGCGGGTGGCGGCGCGGGCGAGCACCTTGGGGGTGTCGCTGCCGGCCAGCCACAGCGGCGGGCCGCCGGCGGTGGCCGGGGAGGGCAGCCGGTCGAGGTGGTCGGCCTGCCAGTACCTGCCCTGGAAGCCGGCCGGTTCGCCCTCCTGTCCGGCGCGCCAGGCCGTGCGCCACAGGGCGGTGATCTCGTCGAGGCGTCCGACGCGGCCGGTGAAGCTGGCGCCGACCGAGGCGAACTCCTCCTCCGTCTCGGGCATGGGAAAGCCGGAGCCGAGCCCGAGGACCAGCCGGCCCGCGGCCACGTGGCTGAGGCTCGCGACCATGTTGGCGCCGATCAGCGGGTGGCGCAGGGCCGGGGTCAGGGCGGCGGTGCCGACAGTGATCCGCTCGGTGGCGGCGGCAGCGGCGGCCAGGACGACGAGCGGGTCCAGGCGGGGGCGGGCGGTGAGCGAGTCGCCCGCCCAGAGGGAGTCGAAGCCCAGGGCCTCGGCCTGCCGGGCGAAGCCCAGCAGCGGGGCCGCCGCGTAGGTGCCGTTGATGGCCTGTTCCCGGGTGGGCAGCAGGATGCCGACGTGCAGGGGCCCGTTCATGGGCGACGACCTTTCTGTCCTTGGTGGCTGACGCGGTGTCATACGACCGTGCCGGCCAGCGGGTCCCGGGCCGGTGCCGTCAGCTGCTCCCGCACCGCGCGGCGCAGGATCTTGCCTGAGGGGTTGCGGGGCAGGGAGTCGGTGAAGTGGTAGGCGGTGGGGATCTTGTAGTCGGCGAGCCGGCCGCGCAGGGAGAGCAGCAGTTCGCGCGGGTGCGCCTCGGCGCCGGGGCGCAGGACGACGACCGCGTGCACGCTCTCGCCCCAGTGCTCGTCGGGCAGGCCGACGACGGCGGCGTCGGCCACGGCCGGGTGCGCGACGAGTGCCTTCTCGACCTCGGCCGGGTAGATGTTCTGCCCGGCGACGATGATCGTGTCGTTGATGCGGTCGCACAGGTGGAGGTAGCCGTCCTCGTCGAGGTAGCCGGCGTCCCCCATGTGCAGCCACTCCCCCACCAGGGTGCGCGCGGTGGCCTCGGGCAGGTTCCAGTAGCCGAGCATCCGGGACGGGGCGCGCACGCAGATCTGGCCGATCTCCCCGGGCGGGAGGGGGTCGCCGTCGGGGCCGATCACCTTGACCTCGTTGCCGGGGCACGGCCTGCCCACCGAGTCGAGCACCGCGCTGCCCGGGTGGTGCGCCTCGGGCGGCAGGCACACCGCCACACTGCCGGTCTCGGTACTGGCGTAGATCTGCGCGAACTCGCAGCCGTAGGTCTCCAGGCACTGCTTGAGCAGGGTCTCGGACATGGGCGCCGCGCCGTAGGCGATCTTGCGCAGGGAGGTGAACGCCTCCGGTCCCGCGCCGCGTTCGGCGGCCATCATCTGGAGCATGGCGGGGGCGGCGAAGGTGGTGGTGACCTTGTGGGTACGGATCAGCCGGACCGCTTCCTGCGGGTCGAACTGCGGCATGATCACGCTGGTGCCGCCCGCGTTGAAGGTGTGCAGGAACCAGCCGATGCCCGCGACGCCGAAACCCGGCAGCGAGATGAGGCTGACGTCGTCGGGCAGCCAGTCGATCCAGGCGACGCCGTGCTCGCGCATCGCGTGCGGCAGGGTGAAGAAGCTGCGGTGGGCGAGGACGGCGCCCTTGGGCAGTCCGGTGGTGCCGCTGGTGTAGATCTGCACCACGGCGTCGTCGGGGCCGGTGCCCGGCACCGGCTCGGAGTCGGGCTGGTCGGCGGCCCAGGCGGGCAGGCCCGCGCCGCGGGCGGGTTCGCCGTCGGCGTCGGTGCCGTCGACGCGGATCACCCGCCGCAGACCGGGCAGTTGGTGGCGCACCGCGGCGACGGTGTCCCAGAACTCGTCGTCGACGAAGATGAGGGCGGCGCCGGAGTCGCGCAGGATGTGGTCCACCTCGGTCGGGGTGAGCCGCCAGTTGACCGGCACCAGGACCGTGCCCGCCTTGGCGCAGGCGAGCATCACCACGTAGTAGTTCTCCGACTCGCGCCCCAGGTAGGCGATCCGGTCGCCGCGCCGCGCGCCGCCGGCCCGCAGGGCGTGCGCGGCACGGTTGCTGTCGCGGTGCAGCTTGTCGTAGGTGGTGACGCGGCCCTCGCAGATGATGGCCGGGTGGTCCGGCCGGCTGCCGGCGTGGGCCCGTGAGGAGTGGGTGAGCGTCCAGCGCTCCCTCGGTATACCGCTGGGTGTGTCAGTCATGATCCGTCCTTGGGTGCGTCAGGCGGCCGGCACCGGCTCGAGCTGCCCGCAGAGGAACTGGGCCAGCTGCCGCACGGTCGGGTGGTCGTGGGTGAGCGAGGCCGGCAGGGGCAGCCGGAACGCCTGCTCCAGGGCGGCCTTGACCTGCTGGGCCATCAGCGAGTCCAGGCCCAGGGAGACGAACTCGGTGTTCGGGTTCAGTTCGTCGCCCTCCTCCAGGTGCAGGACGGCGGCGACCTTCTCGCGGACGACCCCGGTCACGGCGGCGGTCCGCTCGGCCGGGGGGAGGCCGGCGAGGGCGGTGAGGTCGAGGCCCGTGTCGTCGTCCGCGGCGTTGCGGGCGAGCCGGTCGTAGAACAGGTCGCCGGTGACGCTGCCCGCGACGTAGCGGTCCCAGTCGAACTCGCCGACCACCCGCTGGGTGCGGGGGCGTCCCCAGAGCCTGGCCAGGGTGTCCAGGGCGCGGGTCGGGGAGAAGAAGCGCACGCCGCTGCGTTCGATCTCCTGGCTGAGGTGCTCCTCCAGGCGGGCCGACATGCCGACCCGTGCCCAGGCGCCCCAGTTCACCGACAGGCCGGGCACGCCCCGCCGGCCGCGCCACTCGGCGAGGGCGTCGAGGGCGGCGCTTGCCGCGGCGTAGTGGCCCTGGGTGGCGCCGCCGAGGACCGAGGCGATCGAGGAGTAGGTGACGAAGAAGTCCAGCTCCGGGAAGGAGGACTGGGCGGCCTCGTGCAGCAGCCAGCCGCCGTACGCCTTGGCCTCCAGCTGGGCGTCGATGGCCTCCCAGGTCAGCTCGGCGATGAGCTTCTTGTCGTAGGCGCCCGCGGCGTGCACGATCCCGCCCACCGGGCGCGGGCCGGCCGCGAGGTGCCGCACCAGCCGCTGCACGTCCTCGGCGCGGCCGATGTCGGCCCTCACCAGGTCGAGTTCGGCGTGCTCGGCGAGGCCGGCGAGGACGGGGGCGGCCTCCTCGGTGGGCCGTCCGCTGCGGCTGACCAGCGTCAGGTGGCGGGCGCCGAGAGCGATCAGCTTCCGGGCGGTGACCAGGCCGAGGCCGCCCAGACCGCCGGTGACGAGGTACGTGCGGTCCGGGCGCAGGGCGGCCGGGACCTCCTCGGCGGGGTCGGCGGGCTCCGCCCCGGGGGCGTCCGGGAGGGTCACCCAGGACTGCCCCGACGGGTCCGACAGGGCCGTCCGCAGCGCCTCGCCGGTCTCGTCGAGGCGGAAGTGCCGGGCGCCGTCGTCCTCTTCGGCGGACGGAGCGTGCACCACGGCCGCCGCGGGGACGGTGAGCGTGGAGCGGAACGTGCCGTCGTGGCGTACGAGGACGTCGTCGCCCGGCGCGAATCCGGTCCCCTCGGCCGCGGCGAGGACGGTGCCGGTGGCCTCGGTGCCGAGCAGCGGCGGGGGCTCCTCCCCCGCGCCGAGCAGTTCCTCGCGCTCCGCGCGGCCGGTGTCCAGGGCGGTGCGGGCGTCGCCGGCGGTCAGGCCGACCGACCGGACGCGGATCTGGACCTCGTCGGCCCCCGGGGGCACGTCGGCGGCGGCGACCAGCGCGAGGTCGGACAGGTCGCCCGAGTCGGGGGCGCGCAGTTCGAAGCCGCCGGACCAGGTGAGCGGGGCGTCGCCGGAGAGGAGCCGGCGGACGTAGCGGCGGCCCGGACGGTAGGCGACCTGGTACTCGCCGGGCGGTTCGGCGTCCCACTCCTCCAGCAGCGGGGTCAGGCCGCTGCCGGGGGCGACGTCGACCAGGGTGGCCCGGTACTGGGGGTACTCGGTGAGCAGCACCCGGCCGAAGCCCCAGAGCGTGGCGGCGGCCAGGTGTCCGCCGTCGCCGGCCTGGTCGCCGGGCAGGCACTGGGCTCCCTCGGTCACCAGCCACAGGCGGGGCGGCCGGGGGGCGCCCGTGGCGTCCAGCGCGGTGACCAGGGCGAGCAGTTCGCGGTAGTTCTCCTCGCACTCGGCACGCAGCCGGTCGGCGGACATGGCCTGCGGGAGCTGCCGCCAGACGCGGCAGACGTCGGTGACGGTGGGGTCCTCCAGGGCCGCCTTGAGTTCGGTGACGCCGGCGCCCCGGGTGACCTTCAGGCCGGGCCGTCCGGCGATGTCGGCGGCGCGGGCGGGCGACGGGTCGAGCAGCACGACGTGCCGGGCGGGGGCGGTGGTCCGCGGTGCGGGCAGGGCGCGGCGGACCCACTCGGGGCGGTGCAGGAACCGGCGGCGGCCGGTGCTGCCCTCGGGGCGGGCCAGCCGGACGCCGAGCAGTTCGGCGACCGGGTCCCCGTTCTCCAGGAGCAGTACGTCGGCGGTGCGGCGGTCCTGGTCGCCGTGCACCCGGGCGAGGACGCGCAGCTCCTCGCCGCGCGGCTTGCGGAAGTGGCGGACCGAGGCGACGCCGCGGGGCACGAACACCGGGCCTTCGGGGTCGAGGACGACGCACGCCTGGACGGCGGCCTCCACGAGCTCCGCCGGCACGTGTTCGACGGCGGAGGCGTTGCGGCCGGTCAGCTCCCCGGTGACCAGGCCGTCGGCGTGCCGGGCGGCGCGCAGCAGCAGCCGCATCCGGGGGCCGTGCGGGCGGCCGACGGAGGCGAGGTCGGTGTAGATGTCCTCGTCGTCGATCTGCGTTCCGGCGGGGGCGAGGCCCGCGTCCAGTTCGGCCAGTTCGGAGACGGGCACCACCGGTTCGGGCTCGGCGGCGATCACCGCGGTGGC
The DNA here is from genome assembly GCF_009872555.1 of Streptomyces sp. SID5643. Classification (NCBI taxonomy): domain Bacteria; kingdom Bacillati; phylum Actinomycetota; class Actinomycetes; order Kitasatosporales; family Streptomycetaceae; genus Streptomyces; species Streptomyces sp. SID5643. Next base: position 20,129 of record NZ_WWIC01000204.1, on the reverse strand, counting down.
GTGCACGTCCTCCTCCCCGCCGACGACCGTGAACACCGCCACCTCGGCGCCCCCGCCCGGCAGCGGCCGCCAGCGGGTGGTCAGGGTGGTCCTGGTCTCGGCGGGAACGTCGAGCGGCGTGAGCAGCCGGAGGTCGCGCACGGCGGACCGGGCGTGGCCCCGGACCGCGTCCTGGACCGCGAACAGCAGGTCGACGTAGGCGCCGGCGGGCAGAGTGGTGCGTCCGCCGTCGGCGAGGTCGGCGAGCGGGCCGAGGTCCTCGGCGGTGAACTCCGCGGTGAACTCCCGTACCCCCGAGGCGAAGCGCTCCTCGGTGCCGAGCAGCGGGTGGCGGGCGGTGCCGCCCGCGGCGGCGCGGCGGGGTCCGGCGGCCGGCAGCCAGTAGCGCTTGCGCTGGAAGGCGTAGGTGGGCAGGTCCGCCTTGGGCGGCACGGCGTGCCCGGCGTGGTAGCCGGGCCAGGAGACGGTGAGCCCGGCGGCGTAGTACTCGGCGAGTGCGGTCAGGGTGGTGGTGGCCGTCCGGTCCCGGCGGCGCAGGCTGGCCAGCCACAGGTGGTCCTCGGCGGCGACGCCGCGCCGGGCGAGCGCGGTCAGCGCGGCCTGCGGGCCGATCTCGATCATGGCGTGCCGGCCGCGCCGGGCCACCGCGCGGATACCGTCCAGGAAGCGCACGGGTTCGCCGATGTGCCGCACCCAGTAGTCGGGGGTGGCGATGTCGCGGAACCGGGCGAGCCGTCCCGTCACGTTGGAGATCAGGCTGATGGCCGGCTCGTGGAACTCGATGCCGTCGAGTGCGGCGCGGAAGTCGTCGTAGACCTCGGCCATCTGCGGGGAGTGGAAGGCGTGCGAGACCGAGAGCCGGTCGACGCGCACGCCGCGCTCCTTGAAGATGGCGCAGACCTCGTCCAGGGCGGGGAGAGCGCCGGAGACGACGCACTGGTCGGGGGCGTTGACCGCGGCCAGGGCGAGGTCGGGGCGGCTCTCCAGGAGCGGCTCGACGTCCTCGGCGGGGGCGGCGACCGCGGCCATGCCGCCCTCGGCGCGCACCGCCTGCATCAGCCGGGCCCGCGCGGCGACCAGCCGCACGGCGTCGGGGAGGCTGAACAGGCCGGCGACCGCGGCGGCGACGACCTCGCCGATGCTGTGCCCGACGAGCACGTTGGGGCGCACGCCCCAGGCCATCCACTGCCGGGCGAGGGCGTACTCGAGAGTGAACAGGGCGGGCTGGGTGTACTCGGTGCGGTCGATCACCCCGGGGTCTTCGGCGGTGCCGAGCAGCAGGTCGCGCACGGAGCGGTCCAGGTGCTCCGCGAAGAGCCGTTCGCACGCGTCGACGTGGGAGCGGAACTCCGGGAGGGCCTCGTAGAGGGCGGCGCCCATGCCGGCGTACTGGGAGCCCTGGCCGGTGAACATGAAGGCCGTCTTGCGGATGCCGCTGGGGCCCTCGTGGTCCTGGCCGGCCGCCCGGTCCAGGAGCCGGGTCAGGGCGGCGCGGTCGGCGACCGGGGCGGCGACGCGGTAGGGGTGGTGGGTGCGGGCGACGTTGGCGGTGTGGCAGAGGGCGTCGAGGGGGAGGTCGGGCCGCTCTTCGAGCAGCCGCCGGTGGTTCGCGGCCTGCTCGCGCAGGGCGGCGGAGCTCTTGGCGGAGAGGGTGAACAGCGGGGCGGCGGGTGTGCCGGAGGACTGCGGCGCGGGGCTCGCCTCCGGTGCCTGCTCCAGGACCACCGCGCCGATGGTGCCGGCGAAGCCGAAGCTGTTCACGACCGCGCGGCGCACCTCGGCCCGCCATGGCTCGCAGGCGGTCGGCACGCGCAGCGGGTAGAGGTCCCAGGGGATGCGCCCGGACGGGGTGGTGAGGTTCAGGTGCGGGTAGATGGTGCCGGAGCGCAGCTGCAGCACCGTCTTGATGACGCCGACGATGCCGGAGGCCGGCTCCATGTGGCCCAGGTTGGTCTTCACCGATGCGGTGAGCACGGGGTTGTCGGCGGTGTGCGACTCGGCGAAGACGTCCCCGATGGCGCCGAACTCGATCGGGTCGCCGAGCGGGGTGCCGGTGCCGTGCGCCTCCACGTACTGGATGTCCTCGGGGGCGAGGCGGGCCGTGGCCAGCGCGGCGCGGATCACCTTCTCCTGCGCGGGGCCGTTGGGCACGGTCAGTCCGGCGCTGTCGCCGTCCTGGCCGACGGCGGTGCCGCGCACCAGGGCGAGCACCCGGTCGCCGTCACGTTCGGCGTCGGAGAGCAGCTTGAGGACCAGGACGCCGCAGCCCTCGGCACGCGCGTAGCCGTCGGCCGACTCGTCGAAGGTCTTGCACTGCCCGTCCGGTGCGAGCATCTGCGCGTTGGAGAACATCACCGGGATGCGCGGGTGGTGCAGGGCGTTGACACCGCCGCACAGCGCGATGTCGGTCTCGCCGGAGCGCAGGGCCTGCACCGCCAGGTGCAGTGCGACCAGGGAGGACGAGCAGGCGGTGTCGACGCTCATGCTGGGTCCGCGCCACCCCAGGAAGTACGACAGCCGGCCCGACAGCGGGAACATCGTGATGCCGGAGGCCAGGTGGCCGTCCATCTCCTCGTACGGCAGGGACTCCAGCTCCAGCGCGTAGTCGATGGAGCTGGCGCCGACGTAGACGCCGCCGTTGCCGCGGCGCAGCGGTGCCGGGTCGATGTTGGCGTGCTCCAGGGCCTGCCAGGCGGTCTCCAGCAGCAGGCGCTGCTGGGGGTCCATGTACCGGGCCTCCTTCGGGGAGATGTTGAAGAAGGCGGCGTCGAAGAGGTCCACGCGGTCGAGGAAGCCCCCCGCGGTGGTGTGGATCTTCCCCTTGTCCTCGGGGGTCTCGGGGGTGAACGCGGCCACGTCCCACCGGTCCTGCGGGATCGGGCCGATCCCGCTGCGCCCCTCCCGCAGGAAGGCGTCGAACTCGTCGGGCGAGGTGCTGCCGCCGGGGAATCGCAGACCGATTCCGACGATCGCGACCGGCTCGGGCGGCTGCTGGGATTCCGCACGCGGCATGGAGGGGCTCCTTAGCTTTCCTGAGAGGAACTGTCCTGGACGGCCTGGGTCAGGTGGTCCACCAGATGGGCGACCGTCGGCTCGTTGAAGAGCACGCTGACGTTGATGGAGAGATCAAGGAGCCGCTCCAGGCTCTGACGTATCTCGGTCAGCCGCAGTGAGGTGAGTCCGAGATCGAAATAGCTGATGTCGAGCGGGAGGTCCTCGGATTCGTCCATGAGGAGAACCGCCCTGAATTTCTTCAGGACGATCGACTCGATTTCTTCGGCGAGTTCGGCGCGCGGCAGATCACGCAGGCGCTGAACAGTGCTGTCGACGGGTGGCATGCGGTCATGCAAGCAACGCGGGCTGACGCCCCACTGACGGACGGCTGGGCCGGCTTGGCTGAATCAGTCCCCTGTCAGCGCCGGGTCAGATTCCACTGCCACGCTCGCACTGCTTCGAAAAATCCGCTCGCCACAGGTGAAAGGCTGAAGATGCTTCGCGAAGCCGCGCAGGAGGAGAGTGCCGAGGCACCTTCCGATATCAAGAGCTACGACCTCTACATCGCGGGCAAGGACGTCGCGGGTGACGGGTGGGTGTACACCGTCAGCGGCCGGTCCCTGCTGGAAGACGTGTTCACCAGCGTGAGCCTGAAGCGCGCCCTGGAGCAGGACCCGGAGTCGGAGGCGGCCAGACACCCGTACGTCGTCGGGCGCTGCGCGATCGCGGACGACGCGTCCATCGACCTGGCCACGCAGGCCGCGGCCGCCGCCGCACCCGACTGGGCCGCCGTGCCGCTGGAGCGGCGGATGCGGCTGGGCACCCGGTTCCGCGAGGAACTCATCAAGCACCAGGACGAGTTCCTGCGCATGCTGGTCGCCGAATCCCACCCGGTCAAGCTGGCCCGCTGGGAGCTGAGCTGCCTGCTGCAGATCTACTCCCCGGGCTCCCTGCGCTGGTACACCAAGCAGATGCGGGTGGAGAAGGAGTACGCCGGCCGCACGCTGGTGCTGCACCGCCAGCCCGACGGCGTGGTGGCCTTCAACCCGCCGCAGAACGCGCCCCTGCCGAGCGCCGCCCTGTGCGTGCTGGCGCTGATGGCCGGCAACGCGGTGGTGGTGCGGGCACCGCGCAGCATCGCGCTGAGCACCATGTGGCTGCTGCGTGACGTGGTGGCGCCGCTGCTGGAGGAGATGGACGCGCCGGCCGGCGTGCTCAACGCGGTGTGCAGCAACCCCAAGCAGACCATGGACCGCTGGATCGCGGACCCGCTGATCGACGACATCTTCTACATCGGCGGCAGCCAGGAGGGCCTGCGCTTCGAGCAGCAGTGCGTGGCGCACGGCAAGAAGCCCATCCTCGAACTGGCGGGCAACGACGGCATCGTGGTGTGGAAGGACGCCGACATCAAGTGGGCGGCCGAGGCCATCACCGAGGCCTTCTACGGCTCCGGCCAGATCTGCATGGTGCCCAACTACGTGCTGGTGCACCCGGACGTCGCGGACAGCCTGATCGCCGAGGTGAAGGAACAGGTCAAGGGCATCCGGCCGGGCCTGCCCGAGGAGGAGGACGTGCTGCTGTCGCCGGTGCGGCGCAGCGAGCGGTTCTTCCGGCTGCTGCGGCAGGCACTGGACAACGGCGCCGAGCTGGTCACCGGCGGCCACCGCACCGAACTGGACGGCACGCCCTCGGAGACGGGGGTCTTCCTCCAGCCGACGGTGGTGCGCGTGGACGGCCTGGACCGGGCGCGCACCTACGACGTGGTGCGCGAGGAGACGTTCTTCCCGCTGGTGCCGATCGTGGTCCCCGAGCGGGAGGACGACGACGCCCTCCTGGAGGCGTTCCTGCGCTTCGTCAACAGCAACGACTACGGGCTGCGCAACTCCCTGTGGTCGCGGTCCGACCACGTCATCGAGACCTTCGTGCGGAGGGTCGTCAACGGCGGCCTGCTGAAGGTCAACGACTCCCACATCGGCTTCCTGCCCTACCTGCCCAGCCACGGCGGCACCGGCCGCACCGGCGGCGCCTTCGGCGAGGCCAACTACCCGATGCTCAAGACCTCCCACGTGCAGGGCGTCAGCATCGCCCGCGGCGTCAGCCCGTACGACGCGGTGTTCGGCGCCTGACCGCCAACCGCCCCTGAACCCCGCCGTTTCCGCTGGAGGCTTCCGTTGCGTTCCCTCGACCTCGCCCGCTCCGTCTGCGAGCGCTTCCACCCCGGTCTGCTCAAGGAGCTGGACCAGATCCCGTACACCGACCGCGAGCGGCCCGGCAGCCCGGTGATCGACCTGTTCCGCATCCACGGCGGGGTCGGTCTGCTGATCCCCGAGGAGTACGGCGGCCACGGCGCCGACGCCCTGGACGCGCTGCGGGTCCAGCTGGCCCTGGGCGCCGTGTCCCCGTCGCTGGTGGCGGCCGTGTCGATGCACCACTTCACCATCGCGATGCTGTACTCGCTGGCCGTGAAGGAGGGCCGGCTGACCGACGAGCAGACGGCCCTGCTGCGCCGGATCGTGCCCGACCAGCAGGTGATGGCGTCCGGCTGGGCCGAGGGCCGGACGGCGCAGAACATCCTCAAGCCGGCCGTGATCGCCCGCCCGGTGCGCGAGGGGTTCCTGCTCACCGGCGCCAAGAAGCCGTGCAGCCTGTCCCGTTCGATGAGCCTGCTCACGGCGAGCGTCGCCATCCACGGCGACGACGGCGAGCCGGAGCTGGCGCTCGCCCTGGTGCCGGCCGACGCGCCCGGCCTGACCGTGCACCCGTACTGGGGTAACGACCTGCTGGCGGGCGCGGAGAGCGAGGAGGTGCGGCTGGAGGACGTGTTCGTGCCGGCCGGCATGGTCGTGCGGGCCGGCGCCGACGACCCGCACCGCCTCGACGACCTCCAGTCGGCCGGGTTCGTCTGGTTCGAGATGCTGATCTCCGCCGGGTACGCGGGCGGTGCGATGGCGCTGGTGGAGCAGGTGCTGGAGCGCGAGCGCGGCAGCGTGGCGGAGCGGGCCGCCCTCGCCGTGGACATGGAGACCGCGGTCGCGCTGCTGGAGGGCGTCGCGCGGGCGACCGGCCCGGAGCCCGGTGACGAGGAGTCGGTGGCCCGCGTACTGGTGGCCCGGTACGCCGTGCAGAACGCCCTGCCCGACATCGCCTCCCGTGCCCTGGAGCTGCTGGGCGGCCTGGACTTCATCCGCGGCTCCGGTCCGGCACAGGTCGCGGCGGCGCTGCGGGCCCTCGCCTTCCACCCGCCGTCGCGCACCGCCGCCGCCGAGCCGCTGCTGCGCTGGTTCGACGGCGGCGAGCTCGTCCTCGCCTAGGGCCCCGGCCGGGACGGACGGTTCGCCGGCCGGTGAGAACCCGGTCACGGCACCGCTGCCGCGGCCGGACAGGACCCCGGCCACGGCACGGTCCCGGTCCTGTCCGCACGACCCCACGACCCCCTTGGAGTGAGCCACACGTGACCGTCATCCAGGAATCCCCGGCGGCTTCGTCCGCCGACGCCGAGGCAGAGGTCCTCGGCCTGTACCGCGCGCATCTGAGCAAGGGCCGGGCCACGCTCGCCGAGCTGTTCGGCAGCCACATGGAGGTGGCGTCCGAGGGCGCCTGGCTCACCACCAGCGACGGTGAGCGCTTCCTCAACGCCGGCGGCTACGGCGTGTTCGTGATGGGCGCCCGCCACCCGATCGTGATGGAGGAGGTGGAGCGCCAGCTGCGCACGCACCCCACCGCCACCCGCATCCTGCTGGAGCCCACCGTGGCCCGCGCGGCCGAGGCACTGGTCTCGGTGCTGCCGCCCGGTCTGGACCGGGTGCACTTCGCGCTCTCGGGGGCGGAGGCGGTGGAGACCGGCCTGAAGCTGGCCCGCGCGAACGGTTTCAAGCGCACGGTCTCCATGCGAGGCGGCTACCACGGCAAGACCCTCGGCGCGCTCTCGGCCACCGCCAAGGAGGTCTACCAGCAGCCGTTCCGCCCGCTGGTGCCCGACTTCCTGCACCTGCCCTTCGGTGACGCCGACGCCCTGGAGGCCGAACTCGCCGCCCACCCGGGCGAGGTGTGCGTCATCCTCGAACCGGTCCAGGGCGAGGGCGGTGTGGTCATCCCGCCGAAGGGCTACCTCAAGCGCGTCGAGGAGCTGGTGCGCGAGTACGACGGCTTCCTGATCCTCGACGAGGTGCAGTCCGGCTTCGGCCGGCTCGGCGAGTGGTGGGGCGCCGACATCGAGGGCGTCCTCCCGGACGTCCTGCTCGCCGGCAAGGCGCTCGGCGGCGGGGTGATGCCGGTCTCGGCGGCCGTCGCCACCCGCAAGGCCTTCCGTCCCTTCGACAAGGACCCCTACGTCCACACCGCCACGTTCTCCGGCCAGCCGGTGCTGATGGCCGCGGTCCAGGGCGCCATCCGGGCCGTGAAGGAGGAGCGCCTGGTCACCAGGGCGCTGGACCTCGGCGCCCGGCTGCTGCCGGCGATCACCGAGATCGCGCGCCGCAACATCCCCGACCTCGTGGTGGACGTCCGCGGCCGGGGCCTGCTGATCGGCGTCGAGCTCGTCGAGGCCGGGCTGGCCGGCGAGCTGCTGATCGAACTGTTCAACCACGGCGTGGTCGCCAACCATTCGATGAACGGCAGCTCGGTGGTGCGGTTCACCCCGCCCGCCGTGCTCGGCGACACCGACGTGGACTTCCTCCTCAACTCCTTCGACCTGGCCACCCGCGACCTCGTACGGGGCGCGGCCAAGATGCCGGAAGGCGGTAACTGATCGTGAGGCACGTCGAACTCGATGCCCTGATACCCGGGGAGCAGGCCGAGACGGTCCTGCACGCCGTACGGCGCTGGGAGCGGTACCCGGACCTGGCGCCCCACGTCAACGCGACCACGGTGCACGCCGCCTACCCCGACCCCGCCGCCTCCTCCAGCTGGGAGCTGCACTTCCGCAGCGGCCTGCTGCGCTGGACCGAGGACGACACGGTGCTGCCGGAGCAGGGCGAGATCCGCTTCGAGCAGTCCGACGGGGACTTCGACTCCTTCTCCGGGACCTGGTCGGTGACGCAGGACGGCGACGACGTCGCGGTCCGCTTCGGCGCCGACTTCGACTTCGGCATCCCGAGTCTGGAGGGCATCCTCGACCCGATCGCCGAGCGGGTCATCAAGGAGACCGTGGCCTGGGCGCTGACCGGTCTGTTCCCCGCCGTGCGCATCAGTGGCGGCATCGAACTCACCTCGCCCGCCGCGGTCGGCGCCTAGCGCATCAGGGAGCTGCTGACCATGGACCAGGCAAACCCGTTCGAGACACCGCGCACGTACTCGCTGCACCGCGCCGAGTACCTGGTGGGCTTCGCCGTCACCACCGGCCTGATGATCGCCCACTTCGACGAGATCCGCTGGCTGCCGGCGATCGCCCTCTTCCTCTACATCGACCTGATCGGCTACATCCCGGGCGCGCTCGCGTTCCGGCGCAGTGGCGGGCGGCCCATCCACAAGGCGTACTACGTCCTGTACAACGTGATGCACAGCCTCATCACCCAGGCCGCCGTGGCCGCGCTGTGGTGCTGGCTGGTGAAGCCGGAGTGGGCGCTGCTGGTGCTGCCCTTCCACCTCTTCGGCGACCGCGGGCTGTTCGGCAACTTCATGAAGTCCTTCGCGCTGCCCTTCGAGCCGGTCCGCCAGCCCGGCTACCTGCGGCTCCTGGACGACCTGGGCCTGCCGCACCCCAAGCCGGTCGGGCATGTGACGGACCCGGTGCCGGTCGGGCACGTCCCGGTCCGCAAGCCGGCGCCGCGGGCGGACGCCGCCGTGGCGCAGGAGGCCCCGGCGCAGGCCGCCGCGGCCGGAGAGTCCGCGGTCCGGCAGGCGGAGGCGCTGCGATGAGCACCGCGACCGCGACCGGCCCGCGCACGCGCCGGCCCGTCCGCCAGGATCCGGCCGAACGGCGCCGGGCGCTCTACCACCTGGCGTCCCCGGTGTCGGTGCTGACCACCGGCCCGGAGAGCCGGATGCACGGCACCACCGCGAGCACGGTCACCCTGGTCTCGCGCGAGCCGCTCCTCGTCGGCGTCGTGCTGCGGGCCGGGTCGTCCTTCGCGCGGCGGGCCGCCGCCGAGGGCCGGTTCGCGATCAACGTGCTGGGCGGTGACCAGGCTGAGGTGGCCCGCCGGTTCGCCGACAGCGGGCGCCCCGACGGCAACGCCCAGTTCGCGGGCCTGCCCTGGACGGCGGACCCGTACGCGCAGGCCCCGCTCATCGCGGGCGCGCTCGCCCACTACACCTGCCGCTTCCACTCCGTGCATGCCGCGGGCGACAGCGAGCTGCTGCTCGGCCACGTCGTGCGCGCCAGGGCGGACGAAGGGCTCCCCCTGCTGAGTTACGCCGGCCGCCTGCACGCCGGCACCCTGCATCCGGCGAAGGAGGCCGCCGCGTCATGACGCAGTCCAAGGTACTCGTGGCCCCCGAGGCCGACTGGGACAAGGCGCCCGGTCTGCTGGACGGGGCGAAGGAACTCACCCTCGGTCCCGAGGAGTGCGACCTCGCCTACTGGATCACCTCGGTGGCCCAGGGCACGCTGCGCGATCGCGGCGTGACCGGTCACCACGACGACGCGATCGTCCCGGACTTCCTGAAGGAGCCCGGTCCGCTGCGCGAGGCGCTGGTGCTGGAGTTCGGTCTGCGCGGGCTGTCCGAGGAGCTGGCCACCCGGCTGCTCGGCCACTACGTGTCGATCGCGCCCGGCATCCCCGAGATGGAGTTCTACGCCACCCAGCTCCTCGACGAGGCACGGCACGCCCGCGTGTTCCGCAACCACCTGGTGGAGCTCGGCATCCCGGCCGACACGCTCCTGAAGAGCATCGACGAGATGGCCCGGGACTACCGCGCCCGGGTGCTGGACCCGGTGGTCGACTTCACCCTCGACATCGTCCGGGACCAGGCCGACTTCCCCGGCGGTGTCGCCGTGTTCGCCATCGTCATCGAGGGCGTGCTGGCGCCGGCCGCCGAGCTGAGCGAACGCAAGTGGACTCCCCTGTCCCCGGCCACCGGCGAGATCTCCCGCGGCACCGCGATCGACGAGATCCGCCATCTGACGGTGGCCAGCACCATCCTGCGCGACCACGTGGCCGCGCACCCCGAGTACCGTCCGCGCCTGCTGGAGATCCTGCGGGCCGGCGTGCGGCTGTGGGACGAGATCCCCGACCGGGAGTTCGTGATCCACCGCGAGGAGCTGTTCCAGGAGGGCATGCTCCAGCACGCTGACCGGATCGGCGACTACGAGATCTGGCCCGGCGTGCGGATGCTCGACACCACACCCGAGCAGCGCTACGACATGGCCGAGCGGTGGACCGACGAGATGGCCGAGGCCCGGATGGCCTACATGGGCCTGCCCCTGGAGATCCTCAGCAGTCCGGGGCCAGGCGCGTGAGCACCGAAAGGGCCGCCGTGGTCTGCGGGATCGGGTCGTACGTCCCGCCCGACGTGGTCACCAACGAGGACCTCGCCCGGCGCCTGGACACCTCGGACGACTGGATCCGCTCGCGCACCGGGATCGCCCGGCGCCGTGTGGTCGCCCCGGGCACGGCGACCAGCGACCTGGCGGTCGAGGCGGGCCTGCGGGCGCTGAAGTCGGCGGGAGACGCGCGGGCGGGCGCGGTGGTGCTGGCCACCACCACCCCGGACCAGCCGTGCCCGGCCACCGCGCCGCAGGTCGCGGCGCGGCTCGGACTCGGCGAGGTGCCCGCCTTCGACGTGGCCGCCGTCTGCTCCGGCTTCCTGTACGGCCTGGCCAGCTCGGCGGGCCTGATCGCCGCCGGGGTGACGGACCGGGTGCTGCTGATCGCCGCGGACGCGTTCACGACGATCATCAACCCCGAGGACCGCACCACAGCGGTGATCTTCGCGGACGGCGCGGGCGCGGTGCTGCTGCGGGCCGGCTCCCCCGAGGAGCCGGGCGCGGTGGGCCCGCTCGTGCTGGGCAGCGACGGCGGGCTGAGCCATCTGATCGAGGTGCCGGCCGGAGGGTCGCGGCAGCGGTCGTCCGGCCGGGAGCCCGCACCGGAGGACCGTTTCTTCCGGATGGTGGGCCGCGACACCTACCGGCACGCGGTGGAGCGGATGACCGCCACCTCCACCGAGGCGGCCGAGCGGGCCGGCTGGCGGCCGTGCGACGTCGACCGGTTCGCCGCGCACCAGGCCAACGCCCGCATCCTGGAGGCGGTCTCGGAGCGGCTCGGCATCCCCGGCGAACGGCGGCTGAGCAACATCGCACAGGTCGGCAACACCGGCGCCGCCTCACTGCCGCTGCTGCTGGCCGAGAGCGCGGCGGACGGACGGCTCACCGCCGGACACCGGCTGCTGCTGACCGCGTTCGGCGGCGGGCTGTCCTGGGGCGCGACCACGCTGGTGTGGCCCGAGGTGCAGACCATCTGACGTCCCGTCACAAGCGGGGCCCGGGCCGGCCCCTCCCACAAGCGCTGTCCGACACAGCGGAGAACGGGCGCTTGCGCCTTCGAGAGAACTGTCGAAAGGAACCGACATGCTGGAGCAGCTCAAGGAAATCCTGTCCAACAAGCTCAAGGTGTCGCCCGAGGCCATCACCCCGGAGGCCACCCGGGAGGACATCGAGCTGGACTCGCTGGCCGTGGTGGAACTGTCGCTGCTGCTGAAGTCCGAGCTCGGCCTGGACGTCAGCGACGACGACCTGCTGGAGGCGGAGACCGTGGCCGACATGGTCCGGCTGATGGAGGAGCGGAGTGCGAAGGTCTGATGGCCGGTATGGACATCGCCGTCACCGGGCTCGGCCTGGTCACCCCGGGTGGTATCGGGGTCGGGCCGAGCTGGGCGGCGGTCTGCGACGGCAGGCCGGCCGCCGCCCTCGATCCGCTGCTGACGAATAACCCCGTACGTATCTCCTGCCGGGTGCCCGGCTTCGACCCCGAGCGCCTGCTGAGCGCGCGGCGGGCCCACCGCCTGGACCGGTTCGTCCAGTTCGCGCTGGTCGCCGCGCACGAGGCGGTGGCCGACGCGGGCCTCGATCCGCAGACGTGGGACGGGGCGCGGGTGGGTGTGGTGCTGGGCTGCGCGGACGGCGGCCCGGGCACCGTCGAGGAACAGCACCACGTGCTGTGCGAGCAGGGCGCCGACCGGGTCTCGCCACTGCTGCTCCCCATGCAGCTGCCGAACATGCTGGCCGGGCAGACGGCCATCGAGTTCGGGGCGACCGGGCCCAACCTGGTGGTGGCCACCGCCTGCGCCTCGGGCGCGACCGCCATCGGCACGGCCCGGGACCTGCTCGCCCTCGGCCGCTGCGACATCGTCCTCGCGGGCGGCAGCGAGGCCATGGTCACCCCACTGGTCATGGCCGGCTTCGCCCAGATGGGGGCGCTGTCGAAACGGCACGACGACCCGGCCTCCGCGTCCCGGCCGTTCGACGCCGACCGGGACGGCTTCGTCGCCGGGGAGGGCGCCGGCATCCTCGTCATGGAACGGGTGGCGGACGCCCGCGCCCGCGGCGCCCATGTGCACGGCCGGATCATCGGCTACGGCGCCACCGCCGACGCCCACCACATGACGTCGCCGCATCCCGACGGCGCGGGCATCGAGGCCGCCGTCCGCGCCGCGCTCGCCGACGCGGGCGCGGACCCGGACGACGTCCAGCACGTCAACGCCCACGGCACGTCGACACCGCTGAACGACCTGGCGGAAGCCCGCATGATCGGCCGGACCCTGCGCGGGGACCCGCTGGTCACCTCCACGAAGGGAGTCACCGGACACCTGCTCGGCGCGGCCGGGGCGGTCGAGGCCGCCTTCACCGTGCTGAGCGTCGAGCACGAACTGGTGCCCCCCACCGCCAACCTCGTCATGCCCGACTCCAGGATCGACATCAAACTCGCGCAGACCGCCACCTACATGCCCATCGACCTCGCCCTGAGCAACTCCCTGGGCTTCGGCGGCCAGAACACGGCCCTGGCCATCGCCCCGGCCTGAACGGCCCGGCCACGTAGCGGCAGCCGCCCGCGGAGCACCTCCGCCGGGCGGCTGTTCCCGTGCGGCACCCGACCGCACGGCGCCCACCCCGCCGGTCCGCGGGCCACCCCACCCCGCCCCGCCCCACGTCAGGAGTCCACCGTGCACGATCCCCAAGAACTGCTGAAGGACGGGCCGCAGGCCGTACGGCGGCTGGCCCGCCGCCGCCACGACCTCGACCCGGCCGCGCTGGCCGACGCCCTGCGCGAGCGCAACGGCACGCAGGCGGAGGTGACCCGGCTGCGCACCGAGCTGAACCGCACGGCCAGGGCCCGCCGCTCCGGCCCGCCGACCGAGGAGGAGAAGGCGTCCGCCCGGGCGCTGCGGGCCGAGGTGCAGCGGGCCGAGGCCGCCGCCCGCACGGCCGCGGCACACCTGACCGAGTTGCTGCTCTCCGTCCCCAACATCCCCCTGGACGCGGTCCCGGACGGCGACTCGGAGAAGGAGGCCGTGGAGATACGCCGGGGCGGTCCCGCTCCTCGTCCGGCGGACGGCGCCCGCCACCACGCCGACATCGGGGAGTCCCTCGGCATCCTCGACGGCCCGGCCGCGGCCCGGCTGTCCGGTGCCCGCTTCGCCGTCGCCCGCGGGGCCGGGGCACGACTGGAGCGGGCCCTGCGCGACTTCCTCCTCGACCTGCACACCCGTGAGCACGGCTACACCGAGCAGTCGGTGCCGTTCCTGGTCGACCGCGACACCATGACCGGCACCGGACAGCTGCCCAAGTTCGAGGACGACCTGTTCCGCACCCAGGTCGGTGAGCGGGAGCTGTTCCTGATCCCCACCGCCGAGGTCCCGCTGACCAACCTGGTGGCCGGCCGGCTCCTGGACTCCCGCTCGCTGCCGCTGGCCTTCACCGCCTGCACGCCGTGCTTCCGGGCGGAGGCCGGGGCGTACGGCCGGGACACCCGCGGCATCCTGCGGCTGCACCAGTTCGAGAAGGTGGAGCTGGTGCGCGTCTGCGCCCCCGAGGACGCCCCGGCGCAGCTCGAACTCATGGTGAACCACGCCGAGGAGTGCCTGAAGCGCCTGGAACTGGCGCACCGCGTGGTGCTGCTGCCGGCCGGCGACCTCGGGTTCTCCGCCCGGATGACCTACGACGTCGAGGTGTGGCTGCCGGGCAGCGGCTCCTACCGGGAGATCTCCTCGGTTTCCGACTGCGGCACCTTCCAGGCGCGTCGCGCGGACATCCGCGTCAAGCGGCCCGACGGAAGCAGGACGCCGGCGGTCACGCTGAACGGATCGGCGCTGCCGATCGGCCGCACGGTCGCCGCGCTGCTGGAGCAGGGCGTGCGGGAGGACGGCTCGGTGGTACTGCCCGAGGCCCTCGTCCCGTACACCGGCTTCCACCGGATCCTGCCGGGCGGGGACACCGCGTAGGCGCCGACGGGCGCCACCGCGGAAAGGGGCGGGAGCCGGGTCCGCGACCCGCTCCCGCCCCTTTTCGCCGCGCTCTGCCCGGTGCTCAGGCGCCCATCATGTGCACCCCTCCGTCGACGTGCACGATCTCCCCCGTGGTACGCGGGAAGAAGTCCGACAGCAGGGCGACGACCCCGCGGGCCGCCGGGTCCGGGTCGGTGGGGTCCCAGCCCGCCGGGGCCCGGTGCTCCCAGACCCCGGCGAGGTCGGCGAACCCGGGGATGGACTTGGCCGCCATGGAGCGCAGCGGTCCCGCCGCGACGAGGTTGCAGCGGACGCCGCGACCGCCCAGGTCCCGGGCGAGGTAGCGGCTGGTCGACTCCAGGGCGGCCTTGGCGACGCCCATCCAGTCGTAGCGCGGCCAGGCGACCGCGGCGTCGAAGGTCAGCCCGACCACCGAGCCGCCGCGCCGCTCCATCAGCGGCAGGCAGGCCGTGGTCAGCGACTTCAGGGAGTACGCCGACACGTGGACGGCGGTCGACACGTCGTTCCAGTCGCCGTCCAGGAAGGAGAAGGCGCCCCGCGGCCCGTAGGCGATGGAGTGCACCAGTCCGTCCAGGGTGTCGGTGTGCTCGCGGATCCGGTCGCCGAGGCCGTCCAGTTGCCGCTGGTCGGTGACGTCGAGTTCGAGCACCGGGGCCGGCTTCGGCAGCCGTCCGGCGACTCGCTCGATCAGGGAGAGGCGCCCGAAGCCGGTGAGGACGACCTCGGCACCCTCCTCCTGGGCGATGCGGGCCGTGTGGAAGGCGATGGACGCGTCCGTGACGACCCCGGTCACCAGGATCCGCTTGCCGGCGAGGAGTCCGCTCATGTCCGGGTCACCGCCTCGGGCAGGGCCCGCACCAGCGGGGAGTCGTGGCCGAGGGCGCCGAGTGCGGCGGCGCCGCCGGGCGAGCCCACGGCGGCGAAGAAGTCGGCGTTGGAGGCGGTGTGGTCGCCCCACTCGGCGGGCACGTCGTCCTCGAAGCAGATCGCCTCGACGGGGCAGACGGGTTCGCAGGCGCCGCAGTCGACGCATTCGTCGGGGTGGATGTACAGCGCCCGGCGGCCCTCGTAGATGCAGTCCACGGGGCACTCGTCGACGCAGGAACGGTCCTTGACGTCGACGCAGGGCAGCGCGATGACGTAGGCCATCGTCAGCTCCTCTTCTTCACAGGGGTGGTCGGGGGGCCGGGGACGCCGTCGACCGGAGCCCCGGTGGTGCGCTCGCCCAGCAGCAGGACCGTCGCCGCCAGGGCCGCCATCGCCGCGGCGATGACCCCGAACAGGGCACCGGGGCCGTGCGCGTCCAGGACCGGCAGCAGGACGAACGGCAGTGCGGCGGCGCTGAGTTTGGACAGTGAGTAGGCGGCGCCGGACGCGGTGGCGCGGATCGCGGTCGGATACTGCTCGGAGAGGTACACGTGCGAGACGCTGGAGAAGACGTTGCTGCACAGGGTGTAGACGAAGCCGAACGCCACGATGAGCGCGGGGGATCCGGCGTAGGCGAAGCCGAGGCCGGCGACCATCATCGCCGCCGCGGAGGCCGCGACCAGCGTCCGGCGCTCGAACCGGTCGACGATCGGCAGAGCCAGCGCGGAACCGACCGGGTAGCCCAGGAAGGACAGCGCGGTGAAGCCGATGCCCGCGACGATGCCGTAGCCCTTGGCCGCGACGATCTGGGGGGCCAGCGTGCCGAAACCGTAGTAGCCGACCACGGACAGCACGCAGAAGATCCACAGCACCACCGTGCGGCGCCGCATGCCGCGGCCGAACACGTCGCGCACACGGTGGCGCACCGCGGCCGGTTCCACCGGTCCGGCGGTGTCCGCGGCCACCGGGCGCACCGTCGCGGGACGGTCCGGGTAGGCCTGCTTCTCCATCTCGGCCACCAGCAGCTCGGCCTCCTCGGTGCGGCCCTGGGCGGCCAGCCACCTCGGCGACTCGATCAGCCGGCGGCGCAGCACCCACACCACGGCGGAGCCCAGCGCCCCGATCACGAACAGCCAGCGCCAGCCGTCGATGCCCAGCGGGGACAGGGGCACCAGCCACAGCGCGGCGAAGCCGACGGCGGGCACCCCGCAGAAGGCGACGGTGTAGGCCCAGGCGATGTACCGGCCGCGCCGCTTGGCGGGCAGCACGTCGGCCAGGTAGCAGTCGGACAGCACCTGTTCGGCACCGATGCCGATGCCGGCCATGAAGCGGGTGACGATCAGCCAGGCGGCGTTCGGCGAGAAGGCGCCCAGCAGGGAGAAGCCCGAGTAGATGGCGAGGTTGATCAGGAAGGCCCGGCGCCGGCCGAACCGGTCGGCGATCCGGCCGAGCACCAGCGAGCCGATGAACTGGCCGATGAACACCGAGGCCAGGACGAGTTTGAGCTCGGTCGCCCCGAAGGCGAAGTCGCTCTGGAGCACCTTGGCGATGGTGCCCGAGAGGTTGTTCTCGAACGTGTCGAAGAGCAGGCCGATGCCGATGACCATGGTGAGTCTTCGGTGCATCGGGGTGATCGGCATGCGGTCCAGGCGGACCCCGATCGCGGCGGGAGCGGTGACACCGCCCGCCACCGTGGTGGTCTGGGACATGGGGAGGCTCTCCTTGGACTCCTGGTTCTCAGGGACTCCGGTGAGGGAACCGCCCGGGCCGACGGCGGGCCCGGGCGTGCGGCCCGGGGGCCGGGGCTGTGGACGCGTGGGGGTGCGGGGGCCGTGCGGGACCGGAGCGTGGGGGGCCCGGACCGGCGGCGACCGAGGGGCGCGGGCCGGGTCAGGCCGCCTGGGCTGCCCGGCGCCTGATCTCCTCCTCCACGGTCCCGGCCCGCACCGGCTCACTGACCTCGTGCAGGTAGGAGGCGACCTCCCGGTAGGACGCCCAGAAGCCGACCTCGTGGTACGGCACCCCGCGCTCGGCGCAGTAGGCGCGGGTCAGTTCCCGGGCGCGCGCCAGGTGCTTCTGCGGCATGGCCGGGAACAGATGGTGCTCGACCTGGTAGTTGAGGCCGCCGTAGAGGAAGTCGACCACCGGGTTCGGGCGGATGTTGCGGGAGGTGAGGACTTGGCGCTCCAGCCAGTCCAGGGTCTCCTCCTCGCCGTCACGGACGTCCATGCCCTTGTGGTTCGGGGCGAAGATCATGCCGAAGTAGACGCCCAGGGCGGCGTGCTGCACGAGGATGAACGCGACGGCGAGGACCGGCGAGAGCACCGTGAAGACCAGGGCGCAGTAGACCGCGGCGCGCAGCACGATCAGGAACGACTCCAGCACGGGCCGCTTGGTCTTGCCCTGCGCGATGGACACCACGGCCGTCCGGAGCATCTTGAAGCCCTCCAGGACGAGCAGCACGAAGAACAGCACGCTCTGGTGGCGCACGACGAACTTCTGCGTGCCCCGCCGGCTGGGGTACTGCTTGACGTCGAAGATGACGGTGCGCCGGCCGATGTCCGGGTCCTTGTCCAGGTGGTTGGGGTTGCTGTGGTGCCGGTTGTGGTGGTTGACCCACCAGCCGTAGCTGACCCCGTTGACGAGGTTGGCGTGGATGTAGCCGACGGCGGAGGCGGCCTTCTTGCTGCGGAACATGGCCTTGTGTCCTGCGTCGTGCCACATGAACGCGGACTGGCCGCCGCACAGCCCCATCCACAGGGCCGTCAGCAGCTGCCACCAGGAGTCGCCCAGGGCGAAGAACGCGGCGAATCCGATCAGCAGCAGGGTGGTGTTGAGCGCGAGACGGCCCACGTAGTAGCGCGGGTCGAGGTCGAGGAGACCTTCCGCCTTGACGCGTTTGAGGAGCTCGGCGAACGTCGCCGAGGCGCCGGTGCGCGGGCCGGCCGCGGAGGCGGCTGCTGCCCCGGCTTCTTGTGTGTGCGGACGCTGCATGCGTTGCTCTCCTTGGGAGAAGTGCCCGGTGCGGGCGGCGGCGCCGCTGCCCCGCGGACCTGCGGGCGCCGCGAGTCGACAGTGCTCCCGCGGGCGGTCGGGAACGCGCGGGCGTGCCCGCCCGGCGGTCCGGGGACGCCGGAGCACAGTGCGGTACTCCGCCGGGGGACCACCGGACGAACACGTGTCCAGCGTGCTGCGCCGCGCTGATGTGCCACTGATGCCGGTCTGATCGGTGGCGGCCGTCAGGCGGCGGACTCGGCGCGCAGCCGTTCGTCGAGCGCCAGGACGGCGGCGTCCGCGTCGCGCGCCACGTCCTCGTCGTCGGGCGCGCCGATGACGGCCATCAGCCGCTCGACCACGGTGTGCTGGAGGACTTCGGTGCTGGTGTCGGGTCCGTTGTCGCTCATCGCTGGTTCTCCTGTTCCGGAAGACGGGTGGTGCGTGAGGGCGGTGCGGGGAGGGTGACCCGCGGCGCGTCGTGACGCCGCGCCCCGCTGCGGGCACGGTCGGCCCGGAGTGCCCCGCTGCGGGCGTGACAGATGACGGTTCGTCAGAAAGCCTTGCAGGCACGGAAGACGTGGGCGAAGGACGCCAGCGAGGCCTGCGGGCCGTCGAAGGCGACGTACTCCGGGATGACCACGTCCGGAGCCCACTTCTGCTTGTAGGACAGCTGGGTCTGCGCCGGGTAGAGGGCGGCTCCCTCGACCCACAGGGCGTGCATCAGCCACTGGAACGCCGGGCTGTGGCCGTCGATCTCGTGGCCGGCGTCGAGGCCGGTGAACGGGGTGAAGCCGAAGTGCAGCCACTCGACGCCCTCCGAACGGAACACCTCGACGGCGGTCGCGTTGATGGCCTCCATCAGTCCCGGGGAGCCGTCCGGGACGCGCCGGCTCAGGTCGTGCATCCAGCCGGCCCGGCCGCCGTACACCGGCGAGTAGGAGATGTACGCCACGGGGCTGCCGTCGATGGTGCCGGTGAACAGCCGGCGGTGTGCCTGGGCCGGTCCGCCGATCTGGCCGACCAGGAACTCCAGTTGCTGGGCGCCGCCCTTGGAGCCGAGCCAGGCCCGGTCGATGGCGGCGATCGCGTCCTGCCAGTCGTCGGCGGGGACCTCCTGGACGACCAGGCCGTTGCGGCGGGCCCGGGAGATCTTGTTGCGCAGCTGCATGAAGCGGGTGCCGCGCAGTGTGAAGTCCGGCAGACCGACGGCCCAGGAGGCGCCGACCTGGTTGACGGTGAAGCCGCGGCGGGCGTAGTGCTCGGCGTCGGCGCGCTGGAGCTGGATGCCGACCAGGGTACGGCCCTCGTCGCGGACGTGCCGGCGGAAGGCCTCCAGGAGGGGGTCGTAGGCATCGGGGGCGGCGAAGGGGCCGCCGAACTGGACGGCGAACCGGCCCGTGCGCCGGTACACGACGACGCCGTCGGCACCGGGCAGTGTGAAGACGTCGTTTCCGCTGTTGAGGGCCAGGAACGCGCTGGGGTTCTCGCTTGACGTATGGGTGCGTATCGCCTCGAAAACCGGGTTGTCCATGGCGGTCACGGTCATTGTTTTCCCCTTTCGGGAGCGTTTTCCATCGCCCCGAGTAGAGCATCGAGGGCAGGTGCGAGAAAAGACCGGTCGGGAATTCTCAGATCGAGTCAGAGAAACGTCAGCGCTTTGTCAGGCCTCCCTGCCAATGTTGTTCTCGGGAACGGCACGGGAGACCGGAAGCCGGGAACGAGGAGAGGTGCCCGGAGCGGCTCATCGGGGACCAGAGAGCAATCTCATGGTCGGGCCCACAAAGCCCACGCAGGTTCGAATCCTGCCCTCTCCGCGAAAACGGCCACGCACCAACGGCCGCACAAGGAGAGGTGCCCGGAGCGGCTCA